>CAMZLS010000031.1 GCA_947311765.1 uncultured Helicobacteraceae bacterium | reverse complement strand
TACTGTCCTAGAAGATAAAACACCCGCTAAGTGTGCTGCCATACCCGCTGCTGCTATAAAAACTTGTGCGCCCTTCTCTTCTGCGCTATTTACATACTCTTTTGTCCGCTCAGGTGAACGGTGTGCGGAAGAGATAACTAACTCATGCGCTACTCCAAAACTATCAAGCGTATCTGCACACGATTTCATCACATCAAAATCACTTTTACTTCCAATTATTATTGAGACAAATTTCATTTTTTTCCTTTATATTTTTGGTGGAGCGGTCATCATATCATCGCTTGCTGGTATGCGAAAAAATGTGTACGCTGGTAACTCTACAGGGAGTCTTATCAGATTTACATTACCGCTATGGACTGATTCCCATATTTTTCCATTTTCTGCTCGGAGTTCTTTGAAGCTTATATAGTAGCGTCCATCATCCTTGCATGTAATACTTCCAATCTCATTATCAACAGGTGAAATTATACAATTTCTTGGGGCAACAATCTCTAAAATATCTTCTGGAAATGTTTTATACTTACACATAAAGTGTTTTCCATCTTGAGTGACCATTCCCGTCACTTGGTGTGTTCCCATCATCATAGTATAGTCAAGATTTTGATCTTCATGTTTTTCAAAAGGACGATTTATCAGATAAGCATCTGTAAAGCCACGGTTTTGCATAGTATGGAGTTCTCTTTGATAATCCTCAGGGTGAGACTCATTTTTATAATAATCATCTAAAGCCCATCGATAGGTCTTCGCGGTAATAGCCGCATAATAGGATGTCTTTGTACGCCCCTCAATCTTCACAGAGTCCACACAGCCAGAGTCTAAAATCTCTTTCATATGTGAAGCCAAATTCAGATCTTTAGAGTTCATAATATATGTCCCAATTCCTGGATCTTCCTCAAGTCTAAAAAGAGTCCCTGTATCAGGATTTGCCGCGTAGAGCTCATAAGGAAAACGGCAATCATTCGCACAAGAGCCGCGATTTGGCACACGACCACTTTGCAAGGTGGAGATAAGACAACGCCCACTATAAGCAAAACACATGGATCCATGCACAAAAACTTCTATCTCCAAATCGGGAATCTCTTTTTTAATCTCACAAGCATCTTTGAGTGAGATTTCACGCGCCACAATAATACGCCGCGCTCCCATATCATAATAGATCTGCGCATCAAGCACATTCATAACATTAGCTTGAGTAGAGAGGTGTAGAGGGATTTGAGGCGCTATCTTATGTGCGAGAGAGAGAACCCCAGGGGTTGCAACGATAAAAGCATCAGGTTTAAGCTCTGCCATCTTTAAAATATGTTTCTTCAAGAGCGAAAGTTGGGAGTTAAAAGGAAAGCCATTGATAGTGACATACACTTTTTTACCACGCTCATGCGCATACTCTATCCCCTCTTTAAAACTCTCCATATCAAACTCTTTTCCAGAACGAATACGCAAAGAGAAGTGACTCACACCACCATAAACAGCGTCCGCGCCATAGTCAATGGCAATTTTTAATTTTTCAAGGTTTCCAGCAGGAGAGAGAAGTTCTACTTTTTTCATTAATTATTTTTGACCAAAAGAGGCTAAAAGTTCTTCTATATCGTCCGAATTTACTACATCCTCAGTGGAGTCATCTCCTGGCAGGTGCGTAGCAGATGAGACGCGTTTATCATCTTCAATACGACCTTCAAAAAGTGCACTCATATATCCAGAAAGCGCACGCATAACATTAATAACACGCTCTATCTTTTGACGATGAATATCTTGATACTGCATAATATCCATCACATTCATAATACTATCGCCACTATTTTGAAGAGTTTCTAAAAGTTCATTAGCGCCATCTAAGGCTTTTTCATTTCTCTCTAACTGTGTTTTAAAAATTTCAACACCTGGAAATTTTATACTTAAAGTTTTAAAAAGCTCAATATTTGATCCGATAAGATCAATACTCTCTTGTGCCTTAGCTTCAGAGTCCATCACATCATTACTAATGCCCTCGATAATATCGAAAATTTCAGTCGCCTTCTCTTCACTCTCTTTTGTAACATCATCAAGCTGGTGAACAACCTTATGATCCTCAGTTGCTGGTGGAGGCATTTGATGTGCAGCAGAGGCTTTATAAGCACTCTCATCTTCTTCATCACCCTCTTTTTGAGAAATTTCTTCTTCTACTATTTCATCTTCTAAGGCATCTTCAGCTTCTACCTCTTCTTCAAGATCACCGAGGTCTAATTCTCCGCTCATCAGCGCATCTAGCTCTTCTTGGGTCATTGCAAGCACTCCTGATAAATTATTGACTAGATTGTACTATAATATCGCTATATATTTATATAAAAATTTTGGAGAATTTCAAATGCGCGTCGATTTACACAACCATACAACACTTTGTCATCATGCCAAGGGAAGCGTTGAAGAGTATGTTTTACAAGCTATAGAGCAAAAAATAGATGTTTTTGGATTTTCAGACCATGCCCCTATGGATTTTGATCCTCAATACCGTATGAGTTTCGCGCAGATGCAAGAGTATAGAGATACAGTCTTACATGTAAAAGAGAAGTATGCTGAAAAAATAGAGATTCTTTTTGCTTATGAAGTTGATTTTTTGCCTGGACATATGGATAGGCGTATCTTAGATGCTAAAGTGGATTATCTCATAGGCTCTGTACATTTTATCGATAAGTGGGGATTTGACAATCCTGAATTTATCGGACGCTATGAACATGAAGATATAGATAGCATTTGGCAAAAGTATTTTGATTTGATTGAAAAGATGGCAGATAGTGGGCATTTTGATATAGTGGGGCATATTGACCTTATTAAAGTATTTAAGTATCTGCCTCAAAAACCCATCATTGAGATAGCGCACAAAGCGATGTTGGCTATCAAAAAAGCAGATATGGTTTTAGAGCTGAATGTTGCAGGCTATAGAAAACCTATTGCAGAGCCTTACCCCTCAAGAGAGCTTTTAAAGTTGGCGTATGCACTAAATATTCCTATCACTTTTAGCTCAGATGCCCACTCACCAGAGCAGATAGGGCTTTTTAGAAACGAGATAGAAACTCTTGCAAAATCAGTAGGTTACACGCAGTGTGCTACCTTTAGAAACCGTAAACGCAAAATGGTGAATTTTTAAGCAATCACTAAACCAAGCTTTATCCTCCTTTTAGATATACTATTTGCAATTTTAATCCTTAGGAGTTATTAATGGGCAAATTTGTAAACACTGTAGATGAGTTTTTTAAATATTGTGAAGAGAATGAAGTTCAATTTGTGGACTTTAGATTTACAGACATTAAGGGTGCATGGCACCATATTAGTTACAGAATGAGCGCAGTAAGTGCAAGTTCTCTTGAAAATGGTCTCCCATTTGATGGTTCATCAATCGAAGCATGGCAACCAATTAATAAATCAGATATGCTACTTAAGCCTGATGTAGGAACTGCTTTCTTGGATCCATTTACTGCTGATCCAACTATCATCCTTTTTTGTGATGTATATGATATCTATAAAGATCAAGCATATGAGAGATGTCCACGCTCAATCGCTAAAGCAGCACTCAAGCATGCTGAAGAGATCGGTATCGCTGATACTGCATACTTTGGACCTGAAAATGAGTTCTTTATGTTTGATAATGTAACTTTTGTTGATAATATCAACGAAGCAGGTTATAAAGTTGATACTGAAGAGGGTGAGTGGAATTCAAACACAACTTATGAAGATATGTACAACACAGGTCACCGTCCAGGAACTAAAGGTGGTTACTTCCCAGTTCAACCTACTGATAGCGCAGTAGATATTCGTGCTGAGATGATGCAAGTTTTAGAGCAAGTTGGTCTTGAAGTTATTCTTGGCCACCACGAAGTTGCACAAGGGCAGCATGAACTTGGTATCGTCTTCTCTGATATCATCGGTGCAGCTGATAATGTACAAAAATATAAGTATGTTGTAAAAATGATTGCTCACCTTAATGGTAAAACGGCTACATTTATGCCTAAACCACTTTTTGGTGACAACGGTAACGGTATGCACGTTCACCAATCATTATGGAAAGATGGTAAAAACCTTTTCTATGCACCAGGCGAGTATGCAAACTTAAGTCCGATGGCTGTAAATTATGCTGGTGGTATCTTTAAGCATGCTGCTGCGGTTGCTGCATTTACAAATCCATCAACAAACTCATACAAGCGTCTTTTACCAGGTTTTGAAGCGCCAAGTATTCTTACTTACTCTTCTCAAAATCGTTCAGCTGCTTGTCGTATTCCTTATGGTTCAAATGAAAAAGCAACTCGTATTGAGATGCGTTTCCCTGATTCAACTGCATGTCCTTACCTTGCGTTCGCTGTAATGATGATGGCAGGACTTGATGGTATCAAAAACAAAGATGTTCCTGCTGGACCAATGGATGAAGATCTTTTTGAACTCTCTTTAAATGAGATTCGTGAGAAAAACATCCCTCAAATGCCACACACACTTCGTGAAGCGCTTGAAGGACTTATCGGTGATAATGAGTTCTTAAAACCAGTATTTACCGAAGAGTTTATCAACTCTTACCAAGAGTACCGTTTTGAACGCGATGTGTGGCCAGATGAAGGTCGTCCAACTGCTTACGAGTTTAAAACTACATACCAGTGCTAAACATCTCTTACATGTAACATCGTTAGCTAACTAGTTACATGTAAGACTTTATTATTAACACCTTACTATTACTCCTTAATCTTCTCGTGATATTTTTAGGAGTGGTAGCTAATCATGCCTAAATCCAACACTATACTTATCACTGATGAACAGCAGATCCAAACGAATCATGCCAAGGTTTTCTAAAAGTTCTATAGGTATATGAAAACGACTCAGATAAAAATGGACAATTTGCGCACTCTGTGTTGCCCCTGCAAAAAGCGAAGCAGAGATGACAATAAGAGTGATTACATGTAAGCTTAAAAGTGCCCCTAATCCTATAAAACTAAGATGTATATTTTCCCTCAGAGAGCTTCCAAAACTTAAAATAAGTGCGGTGATGAGTGAATTTGAAAATAGGCTAAAAAGATAACAAAAGCGATAGCAATCATAATGCTTTGGATGATATATTCGTGCATAATAGAAAAGATTGTAGGGTGTTCTTCTAAAACCCAAGCAAGTATCGCTATACGGATGATATTAAAAAACTGCAAAAAGAGGCGACCATAAGGTATAATGCGATTATGAATACAAATAGATATGACATAATCGTAGTAGGTGGAGGGCATGCAGGTATTGAAGCTGCTTTAGCCTCTGCTCGTATGGGAAATAAGACACTTTTAGTAAGTATGTTGGCTGAGCAAGTGGGTGCTACATCTTGCAACCCTGCTGTTGGTGGTTTGGCTAAAGGACATTTGGTGCGTGAACTTGATGCGCTAGGTGGGGAGATGGGACGCATAACTGATGAAGCTGGGATACAGTTTCGTATCTTAAATGCGACAAAAGGCCCTGCTGTTCGTGGGACTCGTGCGCAGATAGATATGGATAAATATCGAGTTATTGCAAGAAATTTAGTCTTACATGTAAGCAATCTTGATTTAGTTCAAGAGATGGTGGATGATCTGATTTTTGAGGATGATAGTGTTATTGGTGTGCGAACGCAACTACTTAATGAATATTATGGCAAAAAAGTCATTCTTACAACAGGCACATTCTTAAAAGGAGTTGTGCATATCGGTGAAATTACTCAAGAATCAGGGCGTTTTGGAGAGTTTTCGGCAAATAAACTCTCCACTTCGTTGAAAAATGCAGGCCTACATGTAGGGCGCTTAAAGACAGGGACTTGTCCTCGTATAGATAGCTCTAGTATAGATTTTTCAGTGATGGAAAAACAGCCTGGCGATGCTATACCTACACCTTTTAGCTTTAGAACTGATAGAGCTGCATTTGCAAAAAATAAGCAGCAAATTCCATGTTTTATCACCTATACCAATGAAGAGACGCATACTTTAATAGAGAGTAATTTTCACCGTGCACCACTTTTTACAGGGCAGATAGAGGGTGTTGGGCCACGCTATTGCCCTAGCATAGAAGATAAGATAAACCGCTTTCGAGAGAAAGAGCGTCACCATCTTTTTATAGAACCACAAACTGCTGAAAATACAGAGTGTTATATCAATGGTTTAAGTACCTCTTTACCTCCTGATGTGCAACAGCAGATGATACGCTCTATCAAGGGGATGGAAAATGCAAAAATTGTCCGCTATGGGTACGCCATAGAGTATGATTTTGTTGATCCCACAGAGTTGAAACACTCTCTTGAGACAAAAAAAGTAAAAAACCTCTACCTTGCAGGGCAGATAAATGGAACAACAGGCTATGAAGAAGCGGCAGCGCAAGGTTTGATGGCAGGGATAAATGCCTCACTCTCACTTCAAGGGAAAGAGCCCCTTATATTGCGTCGTGATGAGGCTTATATCGGTGTTTTGATTGATGACTTGGTGACAAAAGGGACAAAAGAGCCCTACCGTATGTTTACCTCACGCGCGGAGTACCGTCTTTTGTTACGCGAAGAGTCAGCAGATTTGCGTCTGAGTGCTTATGGGCATGAACTTGGCTTGATTGATGATGCACAGGCAGCAAAGGTTGAGCAGAAGCGTCAAGAGATTGCCGAGGGTATGCGAGTGATTAATGAGACTGATTACACGCCAAGCAAAGAGTTTATAAATTTTTTAGCTAGTATAGATGAAGAGAAGATAAATGATAAACAAAATGCCCAGCAGATTATCTCTCGCAAAAGTTTCACCTTAGAGAAATTATCAAAACTTCTGCCTGAACTTGGCAAGCACAGCCCTTATATTCAAGAAGAGATTTTAGTTGAAGCGAAGTATGCGCGTTATGTTGAGAAACAGCAAGAAGATATAGAAAAAATGAAAAAACTCTTACATGTAAGGATTCCTGAAAATTTTGATTTTGCGTCAGTTTCAGGGCTTTCAAAAGAGATTGTAGAAAAATTTCAGACCTTTAATCCGCCTACACTACAAGCTGCCTCACAAATAAGCGGTGTAACACCAGCAGCTATTGACATCTTACAGATTTATATAAAAATTGGAGCAAGAAAATCATGAAAATATTTTATTATGTCCATACTGGGCATCGTATTGGCTTAGACCGTTTTCGTAGAGCGGCGGCTATTATTAGTGCTTTGGGTGATGTAGATATCACTCTATTAACATCAGATTTTCGTATCGCTTCAGAGGCGAAAGAGTATGGTATTAAGCGCTCTGTGGGGATTGATTTGGTGAGAAATATTCCTCAAATTGCCCATCATAGAGATGCGCTTATCTTTGATTCAGCCGAATCAAACCCTACTATGCTTGAAGATATGGTAAATTTTTTCTCTGTTTTTATTCGTATAAGTGATGATCCTAACGAGGTGAAACATCCTAAAGAATTTCTCATTTCACCCTATCTTGAAGGGGATAAAATCTGTAAGGCTACGGTTGTAGGTGAGCAATTTTTTGAAAAAACTGAGAAAACGATAGAGCGATGTTTCTTTTTTGGAGATGATGATTATGAAAAAGATCTTGAAAAACATTTAGATATGTTTGCTCCACATAAGATGGACTTAGGGCTTGGTTTTTACTATTTTTTAGAGTATGAAGAGAGTATCGCTCCTGCCTTTGAAAAGAGATACGAATTTGAAGAGTATGAGATGATGATTAAAAGCTCACAAACTCTTGTAAGTGCCTCGCCTCAAGCTATTTTAGAAAATTTAGCCTCAGGCGGACGACCAATTTATCTACAACGCCCTGATTATTCAAAAGATTTTATAGAACTTTTTAACTCCCTACATGTAAGGATTATAGATGGCTTCAATAATCAGGAGTTATCCCTAGCTTTAAGTAAAAATTTATCACAAAATCATCATATGCTTCAAAATGACACACACAAAATGACACTTTTTTTAAAAGAAATCTTAACTTTACCACGAATTAATTCTAACTAAGATACCATAGTATCTAAATCTTTGAATAAGTGAGAAAGTGTTATGACTAAAACAAACAGAAGAGCTTTTATGGGCAAGGCGTTTAGCGCTGTTGCTGGTGTCGGCGCAATAGCATCACTCTATGCTATGAAAAAGAGTTGGGACCCTCTACCAAGTGTTAAGGCAGCAGGCTTTACAACTCTTGATATGTCTGAATACAAAGGTAATGAGCTGGTAACCGAAAAATGGAGAGGGAAGCCAGTATTTATCTTAAAATATACTCCTGAAATGATGGCTAGCTTAAATGATGATCAAAAAACTAGAGTCATTCAAATTGGTAGTGATTATTTCATGGTTACACTTGGCTTATGCACACATCTAGGCTGTATTCCTGGTTACAACCCTGACGAGAAAAGCTTCTTGTGTGCCTGCCATGGTGGAACATTTAATGTTGCTGGCGAAGTGACAAAAGCACCACCACCGCGTGATTTGGATATACCACCTT
Source organism: uncultured Helicobacteraceae bacterium (assembly GCA_947311765.1). Lineage (GTDB taxonomy): Bacteria > Campylobacterota > Campylobacteria > Campylobacterales > Sulfurimonadaceae > S010-53. The sequence goes on along the minus strand of CAMZLS010000031.1, from coordinate 6,135 downwards.
TTAAGATAAACGGTACAACTCTCGTTCTTGGCGAAGAGGGTGATGAATATAAAAAGTTGCTAGAAGATGGCAAAACACTTAGAGTATAACTTGGTTAAGGGAGTTTAAATGGCACATTTTACAAAGGCAACTGGTTTGCAAGATTGGTTTAATCAAAGACTAGCAACAGATATTGTTAGTCGGGTGATGGCTACAGAGTATTGGATTCCTAAGAATATAAATTTCCTATGGGCTATGGGAATGGTTCTTGTAATCACTTTCGTATTTTTATTAGCATCAGGTATTATCTTAATGATGTACTATCAACCAAATGTTGAGACGGCATTCGATAGTGTTAATTATATTATCATGAAAGAGGTTGAATTTGGTTGGCTATGGAGGCATGTTCATGGCGTTGCAGCATCTATTGTTTTTTTAATCATGTATATTCACATGTTTACAGGTATCTATTATGGCTCCTATAAAAAAGGCCGCGAGCTAATCTGGATTAGCGGTATGCTTCTTTTTGTTGCATTTTCTGCTGAAGCATTTTCGGGATATATGCTTCCTTGGGGTCAAATGAGCTATTGGGCAGGTATGGTTATTACAAATATCTTTAGTCTCGGTGACTTGCATTTAAATGGTTTAGTTGAGTGGATTCGTGGCGATTATGTTCCAGCGCAAGCTTTCTTAAATAGATTCTACATGCTTCATGTACTTTTACTTCCTTTAGTTATTATTGTTCTTATTGCATTGCACTTTGCAACACTTAGAATTCCTCATGTTAATAACCAAGAGGGCGAAGAGCTTGATTTTGAAGAAGAGGCTAAAAAATACAAATCAGGAGATAAAAAAGGCTCGAAAGTTATGGCTTTTGCAAATGACTTTCTCTCAAAAGATATGCTTGTTGTCTCTATTTTCATGATCTTGTTCTTTTATTTAGTTTTTTACAATTATGATTTTGCGATGGACCCTGTAAACTTTGATCCTGCTGACGGACTGAAGACTCCAGCACATATCTATCCTGAGTGGTATTTCCTGTGGTCATATGAAGTTTTACGACCATTCTCTACTAATATTGGTCTAATAGCATTTGGCTTTGCACAAGTTATTTTTGTAATGCTACCGTTTTTAGATAGAAGTCCAAATGCTATTCCTGCGCATAAAAGAGGTGCTTTTCAAATTTGGTTCTGGGTTCTTTTAGCTGATATGATTGTTTTAACGGCTATGGGAAAATTACCTCCAGAAGGCATTTACAGTACAATCGGTTTGGTTTCAGTACTGTTATTTATCGCTCTATGGATAGTGCTACCGTTTATTACAAAAATGGAAAAAAAATTATAAGGGATCAAAGATGATGAGAGAATTAAAAATATTAGCGGTTATAGTTGTTTTTACTCTTATAACTTACTATTTGGTTGAGCCTTTTGCTCACTCGCAGATGCATAAACATGTTGAAGGCGAAGGATTTGCCTACAGTGATCTTCCTGCATTAACAAAAACGGGTGATGCGCTTAAGGGGAAAGAGTTGGTAATGGGGGCTGCTGCTTGTACTGGCTGTCACGCTATCACGAAAGAGGGAATAGTTGCAGGAATGGATCCTGCTATGGCGGCACAGAGCTATGGTGTTAATCCGCCAGACTTATCAAATGCAGGTGTGGTATATGATGCTAAGTTCTTAGCTGCACTGATTAAAAATCCTGCGCATGCTTTAAAAGTTGAGCATAAATTTGATGCTGCCAAAGGTAAAATGCATCCTATGCCACAGTTTTACGGAGCTGGTGGAGATATAGATCAAGAGATAGCAGATATAGTTGCTTATCTACAATCAATCGCACCAAAAGCAGAAGAGCTGACTTCAGAGCAAGCCTATAAACTTGCTTGTGGAGGATGTCATGAAAACCGTTATGCTGGTTGGACTCAGGTTGGCCAAACACCGAAGTTTAAGAAAAAACAAGATGAGTTAAAATTCAACTTAGCAAAAGCTGATTATCAAGATGCTTTAACAAAATATATGGGTAAATTACCACCAGATTTAAGTATCTATATCCGTAGTCGTGGTGAACACTATATTAAAACTTTTGTTGAAGATCCTCAAGCGTACCTTGCTGGAACTGCTATGCCTAGAGTTGGTGTAAGCACTGCTGGCATGGAGAAAGTTATTGAGTATCTTGAAGATTCAGGAGATGCAAAACGTCATGAAAGAGAGTCTATCGGGCCGAAAGTAATGCTATTTACTTTAGTATTTGCACTTTTTGCCTTCTTATGGAAAAAAGAGCTGTGGAGTAAACTTCACTAATTACTGCTTTTGAGTATCCTGCAAGGGATACTTAAGCGTAATAGATGTCCCCCTTATGAGCAAACAATTCAGAAAACTTAAAAAAGCTACAAAAAACAAAACAAGTAAAACAGAAGAAAGCTCTCTTATATATGCTTCCTATCCAGAAAAGATAAAAGCCTTTATAACAGATCTTTTTATGATTTATACCCCTATACTCTATATTACAGTCTATGCAATCTTAGGCTCAAAGGAAGAGTTTCAAGGCTCAAACCTTGCCCCTTTTGTAGCTGTAATGCTTTATGGTCTCATCTACGCGATATTACTTAGCAAATTTGGACAAACACCAGGAAAAAAAGCATATGATATTAAAGTTGTTTCACAAGAGAGCGGAGATAATCTTACTTTTTTACGAGCATTTGTAAGATTTGTCTCCTTTTTATTTGGAGTGACTATTCTTATTGGAGTATTTTTTCCATTTTACAATAAGCAAAAAAGATCTCTTCATGACTATATAGCAAAAAGTGTCGAAATAAAAATCTCTTCCTAAATAAATTCTAACTTAACTCAAAACACCAACTATTATGGAATTTAACAATAGCAAAAAAAAGCAATCTTTGTGAAAATTTAATAGAGATTTCTGACAAAATCTAGAAAATGGGCAAAAAGTGTGGAAAATAATAAATTTGTTGGGTATAAATTGCTACTTTAAACTTTCTTTAAAACTAAATTCTATAGTATGATGTTGTGAACAAGGAAGCAGCTTTCTCATTAAGGAGGTCGCAACATGAGTTTCTGAGCGATTCTCTGTTACGGAGTCACATTTAGTGTGTCGGGAAAGTAACTTGCACAAAAAACAGGAGAAATGAATGAAAAAATTAATGGTATCATTAGTGGCTGCGCCGTTATTATTAAGCGTAGTTGCGTCTGCAGACATTGATGTTAAAGTTGGTGGTCAAGCAGTTGTTTACTATGAAACACACCAAGATGATGGCAATAGCGCGGATATTTTTGACCAAATGTCATCACTAGCAAACGCTGGTCTTCAGTTAAACTTTAACTCAGACTTAAAAAATAATTTTTCTATGGGAGCACAACTCTCTTACTTAGGGACACTAGGTTTAGAAAAAAGCATAGTATCAAATGTGGCACAAATTAGTGGTCAACTTCCAGTTCCAACAGATACTTCTAATCCAAGCACTACAAACGAATTAGCATTAAGCAAAATTTTTGTTGCTAAAAAAATTGCTAACACGACAATGAAACTTGGTCGCCAAGAACTACCAAAATCACTTTCTCCTTTAGCGTTTAGTGAAGGTTGGAGAGTTTTCAAAAATACATTCGATGCAATTTTAGCTGTAAATAGTGATTTACCTAAAACAACTATCGTAGGCGCATATGTAGGTCAATCAAATAGTACAATAGGTACTGGTTTATCTACAATGACTAACCTTAATGGTGGTGGACCAAATGCTGCTGTTACTGGTGCTGCATATATGTTAACTGCTCAAACCAAGTTAATTCCATTAACTACATTAACTTTATCTTACTATGGATTAAACAATATTGGTGCTGGTTATACTGCTGGAGTTGTTCCTAGTGGTGGTAAACAAGCAAGTGCAATGTGGGCTGATGCACAAATTGGTGGCAAAGCTTTACCAGCAGGTATTAAACTTGGTTTACAAGGTGGGCAAATTAGTTTAGAAGATGGGGACACTGATACAACTGCTTTTGGTGCAAAAATTGGTGCTACTGTTGGACCAGTTTATCTACAAGCAGCGTACTCATCAGTTAATGATGGTGATGTAGCCCTTAAAAATACTGGTACAGGTGTAAAAACTCCTCTCTATACACAGATGATTTTAAATCAAAATGCAATTGCAAAAGATGCTGATACTATTCACTTAAAAGGTGTTTTAGGATTGGGTGATTATGGCAAAGTTATTGCTGCATATGGTATGACTTCAGGAGGCGATAAAGCTATTGAAGGTAAAGTAGATTACAATGAGCTAGATGTTATCTACAAAGTCAAAGCAGGTGGTGTTTCTTACTTCGCTTCTGCTATGATTCGCACTTGGTCAGAAAAAGGCAAGTATTTAGCTACTACAGCTGACACTGAATCTGATAACCGTGTTCGTATCTGGGCACGCTATAACTTCTAAGAAATCCAATTTATTAAAACCTCTGTGGGCATATGCCCACAATCCTCTCTCTCAAAACCTAAAATCAAAATCAACTTTTTTGAAACCATTTTCTTATGCTATAATGTTTTATGGCTAAAATAGATGAGATAAAACAAAGGCTAAACTATTTTAAAGTTTGGCTTAGCATTATAGCCAAAATGATCAGCGAATAATCACCTAAGCCTATACTCATCGCTCAGTGTCATTAAGCCATCTATTGCGATAAGTTTGGTGCTCCATTTACTGATGTAGCTTCCCTCGAAATGCTCAAAAATCACAACATTGTCATTAAATGTAATTTTCTTATCCTCTTTAGAGATAGTTTTAATTATTTTTTTCATCTGCATATTTGAAAAACCATAGAGCTGCGTAAAACTTTGCATATCACTCTGCTGGGCTATTACGTTGAGATAAGTACCATCTTTAAGCTCTAATTGCACAAAATAGAGGTTGTTTCTCTGATAAAGCAGTGTAAGTTTTTTAGCGTCAAATATCATCTTTATGGAGTTTTGTGTAGCATGTTGAAATTGGTATTTCTCGTCAGTCTCTACCTCTTCATAGACGATAAGAGAGTTGTCATCGAGTTCTATGATTCTCTGATGGAGTTCCAACTCGGGATAACTATCGGATTTTCTATCGAGTGTCAGTCCTCGTGCTGATAGTTTTTCTTTACCATAAGTAAGCGCAAGTGTATCATCTGCACCAATATTAAGTGAAGAAGTAGCACAACCACCAAGAAGAAATGTACTAAGTAAGAGAGAATAGAGTTTCATTTTATACCTTTTAGCCAATGATACCAAAATAATTTGCTAACATCAAGCAGATTAAACTTACTTCGAGTTATAATCAGCCAATATTTTTTAAAAGGCAAGATGTGCTAATAGATAGTTATGATAGAGTGGTAGATTATATGCGTGTTTCAGTTACAGAACGCTGTAATTTTCGCTGCCAATACTGTATGCCTGAGAAACCTTTTTCATGGGTTCCAAAAGAGGATTTATTAAGTTTTGAAGAGCTTTTTGAGTTTATAAAGGTAGCCATAGACGAGGGTGTGAAAAAAGTCCGCATTACAGGCGGAGAACCACTTTTACGAGAAGATTTAGATAAATTTATTAAATTGATTTACGATTATGCTCCTGAAGCTGATCTAGCAATGACTAGCAATGCCTATCTGCTTAAAGAAGTAGCGCAAAAATTAAAAGATGCTGGTCTCAAGCGTATTAATGTATCCATAGATACACTCAAACCCGAAGTTGCACAAAAAATAGCACAAAAAGATGTCTTGAAAAATGTTTTAGCAGGCGTAGAAGAGGCTTTGCGCGTAGGATTAAAAATTAAAGTCAATATGGTACCTATGAAAGGTGTTAATGAAAATGAGATTATCGATGTCTTAAACTATTGCAAAGAGCGGGGTATGACAATTCGTTTTATAGAGTATATGGAAAATGTTCACGCCGCAGTTGATATCAAAGGTATGAATTCACAAGAACTCTTACATGTAATAGGTGAGGCGTACAGTTTTAGTGACGAGGGTTTTGATGGACACTCTCCATCACACTATTATGCACTTGAAGATGGCTATAGATTTGGTATTATAGAGCCTCATAAAGATGACTTTTGCTCTACATGTAACCGTATTCGACTGACTGCCGAGGGACAACTTATCCCTTGCCTCTACTTTGATGAAGCAATGAG
>CAMZLS010000030.1 GCA_947311765.1 uncultured Helicobacteraceae bacterium | reverse complement strand
TTACAGATGGCAGTCATGGAGCTAGAAGAGGGCAGATGTATCAATGCCTATAAGATTAAAACCTTTGATGATGGACGAGAGTTTATCACCGAGGCGTGGAAAGAGAGTAGCCACAGAGTGTGACCTACGAATACCTCAAAAACCTTAAAGCCACACATCAGACACTGAAGCTGCTCAATAGCGATAATTTTGCTATGAGTGTGGCATTTTTTCATTTAAAAGAGGAGTTATATGCTAGTATCAGACTCTGATGAGCTCTATAATGCTCTGCTTACATGTAAGCTTTTAGAAAACTCTCCTGAGTATTGGTGGCCAGGGTATGGGACGATTGAAGTCGTATTTGGTGTCATTCTTACACAAAATTCTCAGTGGAAAAAGGTGGAAATATCTCTGCAAAACCTAAAAGATGCCAATCTTTTATCACTAGAAAATATCCTTGCATGTAAGCAAGAAGTTCTTATGGAATATATACGTCCAAGCGGAATGTATAAGAACAAATCAAGATATATTTTGCTTCTTTTTCAAGCGATAAAAGAGGAATTTGGAGACTTTGAAAGCTTTACATGTAAGGTAGATAGAAGATGGCTACTCTCGCAAAAAGGGATAGGTAAAGAGAGTGCTGATTCTATCCTCTGTTATGCCTGTAAGCGTGCTGTGATGGTTGTTGATGCTTATACAAACAGACTTTTACAAGCCTTGGGCTATGAGTTTGAAAGTTATGATGATTTGCAAGATTTTTTTAGAGTTGATGATGCTCATATGACCGCTCTTTTTCATGGTATGATAGTGGAGTATGTTAAAAATAACTCTCATAAAAAAGTTGTAGATATTAGCCTTATGCTATAATCTCAAAAAAAGGAGTTTTTGTGGGTGCTTTAGATTATAAATATCTGCCAAATTATACATACGACGATTATCTTCATTTTGAGGGAAAATGGGAGCTTATTGATGGCGTCGCTTTTGCCATGAGCCCAGCACCTATGAAAAAACATCAAAAGGTCTCAAGTAAAATTAGTTGGGTATTAGAAGAGATGCTACAAGATTGCGAGAGATGCGAGGCGTATCTTCCTATTGATTATAAGATAAGTGAAACGACAGTACTGCAGCCTGACAACTCTGTTCTTTGTGATGATGCTTCTGATGCCTCTTACATCACAAAAGCCCCTTTGATTATATTTGAAATCCTCTCAAAAAGTACCGCTATGAGAGATATGAATCTAAAATATGAGATATACCAACAAGAGGGAGTCAAATACTACATCATCGTAAACAGTGAGGACTCCATGGTAAAACTCTATAAACTTTCAGCAGGAAAATATATCAAAGAGGGTGATTTTGATAAACAAAAATATACTTTTGAGATAGAAGATTGCCGTTTAGAGTTTGATTTTTCTAAGATTTGGTAGTTAAGCAAGAACGATAATGAAATATTTATAAAATTTCGTAACAAGTCTATTTAATGTTAGGCAGATGCCACTGTTTATAGTATGCAACGAGTCGTAGTATTATAGCAAAAAATGAGACTGCTATGAGAGAGCTACTATTTAATATAGCGCTTACATGTAAGAGATAGAGCAAGAGTGAAACAATGAGTGCAATAGAGCCATAAAAGTCACTAATTAAGATGATTGGAACTTGATTGATGAGGATATCACGAAGCATACTTCCTCCAATAGCAGTAATAAAACTAAGTGATATTACTCCAAAAAAATTATAATTAGCGTCAATGCCAAGTAGGGCTCCTGTCACACTGAAAGCGACAAGTCCAATAGTGTCACTAAAGACAAAAATCCCTTTTTTCTCTACGCTGTCATGTCGTAAAAGTTTAAAAAGTGAGGCAAAAAATAAGACAAAAATAAGTGTCATAACGGGATAGTACTCACTAAAGGCAAAAGGTGTGCGTCCTAAAATAGTATCTCGGACGATACCGCCACCCAAGGCGGTTAAGACAGCTGAAATGCCTACACCCAAGAGGTCTAATTTATGACGAATGCCCACTAGAAAACCGCTGATTGTAAAAGCGATAATTCCTATAATATCAGCAATAACAAAGAAATTGTGCATTATGCTTTGTGGTATTCGTTTTTGAACTTTACATATCGAGTTGCTGAGTTGTAAAGTTCTTGAACTTCTGTATCGGTGAGTTCTCTAACAACTTTGGCTGGACTTCCCATAATCAAAGATCGTGGCGGAAACTTTTTATTTTTTGTAACAAGAGAGCCAGCGCCAATGATAGACTCCTTGCCTATAACTGCACCATCTAAAATAGTAGCACTCATTCCAATAAGACAGGCATCTTCAATAGTACATCCATGTAACATAACACGATGCCCAACAGTGACATCATTCCCAATGATTGTTGGATTTCCATCACTCATATCCTCTTTTTTATAGTGCGTTACATGTAACATACTTAAATCTTGGATGTTGCTTCTGTTACCAATAACAATGCGATGAACATCACCGCGAATTACGCAACCAAACCAGATGGAGACATCTTCTCCAAGACTAACATTGCCAATAACATCAGCAGAATCTGCAACCCATGTGCTTTTTGGAGGTTTGGGCGTCCATTTTTTAAATGAATGTAACATGTTAGCTATCCTTAAAGAGGCGATTTGATAATTGCTGTGCTTGAGTGGGCTTCTGCTTCTTTATTGCTTTTTCTACTTTTGAGACATAGGTTTCTATGAGAGCTTGATTGTTTATAGGTTTAGATATATCACCTTTAACTTTGATATAGCTTCCATCACTTTGCAGCTCATGCGCAAGAACAGTATCAGCACATTGTAGTTGAAGAATCTGTAGAAGATGATTTGAAAGTTCTTTGCTTTCAATTGCGGTTAGCAATTCAATACGACGTGCTAGATTTCGTGTCATCCAATCAGCGCTTGAGATATAGAGTTGTGGTGATGAATGTTTAAAATAAAAAATACGTGCATGTTCAAGATACTTACCGACGATAGAGATAACTCGAATATTTTCACTAACTCCCTGTATTGCAGGTTTCAACGCACAGATACCACGAACAATCAGCTCTATTTTTACTCCGGCTTGCGATGCTCTATATAAAGCGCGAATCACTCCCTCATCAACCAAAGAATTTACTTTCACGATAATATGTCCTTCTTTGCCCATATTCGCTTCAGTGTTTATCATAGATATTATTTTAGGTTTTATTTGTGTTGGCGACATAAAGAGCTCATTAAGAGAACCTTTTTTACTAAATCCAGTAAGAAAGTGAAAAAATCGTGTCATGTCGTTAGTGATTTTTTCATTCGTTGTCATAAAGCTTATATCTGTGTAGATTTTAGATGTGATTGGATTATAATTTCCTGTTCCTAGATGAGCATACTGTTTAAGATCTTCACCTACACGCCTTGTTACTAGAGCAGCTTTTGCATGTACTTTAAATCCACGAATTCCATAAATAACATGCGCACCCGCATTTTCTAATGCCTTTGCCCAGATAAGATTATTTTCTTCGTCAAAACGAGCTTTTAACTCAACCATGACAGTCACTTGTTTTCCTGACTCAGCAGCATTCATAAGCGCATGAACAATAGGTGAATTTGTGCCAGAACGATATAGAGTCATTTTGATAGCAACAACATCTGGATCTTTAGAGGCAATTTGAATAAGTTTCACTACGGGATCAAAGCTCTCATAAGGGTGATAGAGTAAAATATCTTGCTTATCTAAAATTGTATAAAGGCTTTCACTATCACTTAAGGGGGGTAGCGTTCGAGGTTTGAATGAGGGGAGGGTGAGGTGTGCAAACTCTTTATTGCCTACAATTTGCCATAGACTTCCGAGATTTAAAAAGGTGTGAAATGAGTAGATATCATCATGAAAGATATTGGCATGACGGTTAAAAAATTCTATTAGTTCATTATTGGCGCGTCTGCCAAGTTCTAAGCGAACTAGTTCTCCTTTTTTTCGTAACTTTAAGCCCTCTTCGAGGATCTCCATAAAGTCATCAGCTTCCTCCTCTTGTATCGCTATATCAGCATTTCTTGTAACTCGAAATGATGTATAATCAAGAAGTTTGTATCCAGGAAAAAGATCATGAATATGTTCCGCAACAATACTCTCTATAGGAACATAATGACCATGCCCGAGTTCTATAAAACGAGGTAAAGCTCGTGGAATTCGAACGATCCCGTATCGAAAAATATTTTCGTCATCTATATCTATAAGCTTTACCAAAAGACCAAAAGAGAGATTATTAAGCTGGGGAAACGGATGCATTGCATCAACAGCAATAGGTACAATAACATGATAAATATGCTGAAAAAAATACTTGTGAAGCTCTTTTTGTTGCGTGGGTGTCACTTCTGGGTACTCTTTAACAAGGATACCTTCATTTTTAAGTTTATCAAAAATCTCACTCATGCAACGTTCAAGAACTTGCAGTTCTTGATGTAAATATTGTCGAATTTCTCTTAGTTGTTGCAGAGGTGTTAAGCGATCAGCACCCGATACAATAACTCCTGCGCTAAAAAGTTTTTTTAAACCAGCAACACGAATCATATAAAACTCATCAAGATTTGTTCCATAAATTGCAAGAAATTTTAAGCGCTCTAAGAGAGGTAGAGACTCGTCTTGTGCTTGTTTGAGCACTCGGGTGTTAAATTGTAGCCATGAAAGTTCACGGTTGTTATAAAATTGTGGGTCTTTAAGATTGATGTCCATGAATTAAACCTCTATGAAATTACGCGATTATAGCGAATAATTGGTAAACTATTTGAAAAAATATCTTATAATGATGCATAAAATCAAACTAGGATGTTTCAATGAATATATTTCAAATTTTAATGTTAGGGATAAGCTTATATTTTGCATATCAAGTTTACTTACATGTAACTAATTTAGAAGATTTTCCACAAAAGGATAGCGAGAAAGAAAAAATAAAAAAACCTCTCTCTATTGTTGATCCAGAATATCTCGTTAATCGCGCTGATGAAGCGTATGAAGCAGGCAATACTGCCGAAGCACTGCGTCTGCTGCGTGAGGCACATGCAAAAGATTCTGAAAATACAGATATCTTAAATAAACTGGGATTTGTACTCGCAAAAGAGGGTGAGTTAGAAGAAGCAGTTTCTGCTTATTTAGACTCTTTAGAGCGTAATAGCGAAGATGACACAGTTCATAATGCTATCGCTTCAGTATATCGTAATCTTGGTGACACAGATGCTTCTCGTAAGCATTATGAAGAAGCGCTTCGTATTGATGACGAGTATGCTATTACATATTTTAACTTTGCTAATCTTCTTGTTGATTTACAAGAACTTGAAAAAGCCAAAGAGATGTATCAAAAAGCGATAGACTTAGATCCAGAATTTGCACAAGCGAAGTTTGAATTGGAAAAACTCAAGTGAAGCTAGCTGACATTTATGCTCTTTTAGATGAAATTTCACCCTTTGAACTTCAAGAGTCATGGGACAACTCAGGTCTTATTGTAGGCGATTTTACTCAAGAGGTTACAAAAATTGTCCTCAGTATTGATTTAGATGAAGATATGATTGATACTCTTGATGAAGGCACACTTGTTATTACACATCACCCACTTATTTTTGGTGGTTTAAAACAGTTGCAATTTAATCAGTACCCAGCATTACATCTTCGCAAGATGATTCAAAAAAATATCTCAAATATTGCCATGCATACCAATTTTGATCAAACACACCTTAACGCTTATGTTTCTACGGAAATTCTTGGTTTACGCATAAGTGAGCGTGATGGTTTTATTGCCTATATGGATATTGATGAAGATTTTCGTGAATTTGCACAAAAAGTACAGAAAGCTTTTGGAGTAAAATATTTACGCATGGTTGAATCTCATACAAAGATAAAGCGTGTAGCTTTGTGCACAGGCTCTGGTGCCTCATTGATGCGTCAAATTGATGCAGATTGTTTTTTAACTGGTGATATAAAATACCATGACGCGATGGAAGCTCAAAGCATTGGTTTAAGTATGATTGATATAGGACATTATGAAAGTGAGTGCTTTTTTGGTGAAATTTTGGAAAAATATTTGATAAATTTAGGATTAGAGGTTATAATTTCAAAATCGAAAAACCCTTTCACGTATTTGTAACTGACCTTACACACCATAAGATACCCTGAGTCTTATGGTGCGTAAGGCCAGTTTTAGTAGTAAAGCGCCGAATAACGCTTGTGAAAATTATCCCTAAACTCCTTAAAGGAACCCAATGAATAAACACTTAGAGCAGCTTATTGACCTCTCAACTGTTGATAAAGAAATAGATGCATTTGAACCACAAATCGAAGAAGCAAACTATAAATTAGAAACCATTTTGGCAACTCAAGCGAGTTTAATCACTCAAATTGAGCTACTTCAAAATGAAATAAAAGATGAACAGGTTAAAAAATCTAAAAATGAGTTACATCTTGCAGAGCTTTCAGCAAAACTTGAAGAAAATAGTAAAAAAAGTGCTGATGTTAAAACAGAACGTGAGATGAAATCACTACAACTTGAAGAAGAGATTGCAAAAGAGCAAGTAACTTTTGCAAATGAAGAGATTGAACGCTTAGATAAGCTTATCTCTGCTAAAGAAGAAAAAGTTGCTGAACTTGAATCTGAAATGGCCGAAATTAATGCAAATTTAGAGACAATCAAAGCAGAAGTAGATAAAAAGCTAGCAGTTATTGACGGTGAGCGCCAAAAAGTTTTTGCTAAAAAAGAGCAGCTTGTCGCTCAAATGAATCAAAAAGGTCTAGCCTTTTATCAGAAAATTCGACGTTGGGCTAAAAATACAACAGCAGTACCAGTAAAACATCAAGCATGTATGGGATGTTATATGGCTATTAATGATAAGACATATTCAGAAGTGATTAAGGGTGAAGAGATTACAAATTGTCCTCACTGCGGTCGTCTTTTATATATAGAGCCTGTAACTGAAGATGAGGCAAGCGCTTAAAAACGCTTTAGCATAAGTGAGATTTTTTACACTTATCTATTATTTTTTGGCTCTGCTGTTATATACAGTAGCTTTGCCACTTCTCGCTCTTTTATCTTTTAAATTCAAGTATCGTGAGTCTATCCCTTCTCGTTTTTTTCTTTATAAAAATCGTAAATTTGAAAAAAATGGTATCTGGTTTCATGTCTGTTCTCTTGGTGAAGTAAGAGCGTTAGCGCCTTTATTGCAAGAGTTGAACGGGGCACACATAAACATAACAACAATTACACATACAGGCTACAAAGAGGCACAAAAATATCAAGCTGAGGTTCGCTATCTGCCTTTTGAGATATTTTTGCCTCTTTGGATAAAGAGCCCCAAGGTCTTAGTTGTTTTAGAGGCAGAGTTTTGGCACTTGCTTTTTACGGTTGTAAAGGCAAGAGGTTCTAAGCTTATTTTATTAAATGCGCGTATTTCGGAGCGAAGTTTTCCAAAATATATGCGTTTAGGATGGTTTTATCGCAAACTCTTAAATTATTGTGATTATATTTATGTCCAAAGCGAAGCAGATAAAAATCGTTTTGTAGCACTTGGAGTCTTGCATGTAAAGGTTTTGGGAAATATCAAATTAGCACAAAAAATTGAAGCACACCGAACTCTTTTAAAGCCTTCTTGGGAGATTATTACTGCAGGAAGTACGCATGAGGGCGAAGAGAGTAGTATCTTAAGTGCCTTTGTTGCATATAAAAAAACTTCTAATGCAAGTTTAATTATAGTGCCAAGACATCCTGAGCGTTTTGAAAAAGTGTTCCAAGAGATAGTGCTTGTAAGCAAGGAGAATAGCCTTACATGTAAGCGTTATAGTGAAGATAAGGTTTTAGATGCAGATATTATTTTAGTAGATATGATGGGTGAGTTAAATAATATCTACGCAATAAGTGATATAGTTATACTAGGTGGCGCTTTTAAAGAAGATGTGGGTGGGCATAATCCCTTGGAACCGAGCCATTTTGGATGTAAGATAATTACAGGGAAGCATATATTTAATCAGCGTGAGCTTTTTAAATATGTCCATCATGTACAGTTTGTAAAGCCTGAAGATATAGGCGAAGCATTAGAAGTGGCAAAAAATATGCCACCTTCTCAAGTTGATGAAAAAATTGACTTAGAAACAATAATTAAAGAGATAAGAAAATGAGTAAAGAAAAAGCATATAAATTATTAGCACTTCAAGAAAATATATCAAACAATCAAGCAAAATCTTTGATTGATCGTGGTTTGGTTTATGTTGGCAATAAAAAAGTGATGATTGCCCGTGGAGAGATTGAGGCAAAGACGAGTTTTAAGATACATACAGTTGAAAAGGTGAAGCCTATCTTTGAGAATAAAGATCTGATAGTTATTAATAAACCTGCCTTTGTAAATTCTGATGAGATTGAGCGTCTTTATAAAGATGCTCAACTTTTACACCGTCTTGATCGTGAAACGAGTGGTGTTTTAATGCTCGTGAAAAATGAAGAGTTTCGTCAAAAAGCGATTAAAGAGTTTAAAGCAGATCGTGTTTATAAAGAGTATAGCGCGTGGGTTGAGGGTATGGTTACTGAAGAGATTATCATTGATAAACCTATTTTGACACAAAAACGTCAAAATAGAGCCCATTCAAAAATTTCTAAACAGGGAAAACCGGCACTTACTGAAGTCTATCCTGATCTTGTAAGTGGAAGAAAAAGTAAATTGAAAATTATAATTCATCATGGACGAACACACCAAATTCGTACACATCTTCGTTCAGAAAATCTCTCTATTATTGGTGATGAACAGTACGGTGGGCGTAGCTATCAGCGTGTTATGCTTCATGCTAAAAAGGTAAAATTATTGGGCTACGAATTTGAAGCACCTGAGCCGAAGCTTTTTGCGCACTTTGCCTCATAGATACAAATCTGATACAATTTGTTGATACAATATCAAGAAAAAGATAAATAGATGCTAAGTGATAAGATACTCAAATTTGCCAGTAGCTTGAAAGTACTTTATGTAGAAGATCATGAAGAGACGCGTAATGCGATGATGATGATTCTTGAAGATACTTTTGGGGAGGTAGATGTTGCTGTTAATGGACAAGATGGTTTAGAAAAATTTCAATCCCAAGAGGGTTTTTCTTTAATTTTAAGCGATATTAATATGCCTAAATTAAATGGTATTGATATGCTTAAAGCCATTCGTGAAATTGATACAAAAATTCCTATTCTTATTCTTTCTGCACACAGTGATCCTTTTTACTTTATGGAGACAATCCATTTAGGCATTGAGGGATATCTACTTAAACCAATTGAAATCGATCAGTTTGATTATATGATTGATAAGACAGTTTCAAAACTTTTATTAGAAATTGAGCGTGAGCATTATGAAAAAGAGATTGAGCGTACAAATTTAAAACTTCAAGCTGCTACTAAAGCAAAAGATGAGTTTTTAGCCAATATGTCTCATGAAATTCGTACACCAATGAATGCTATTATTGGATTTAGCTATATACTTTTAAAAGGTGATTTGAATAAAAAGCAGAGTGAATATGTAGAAAAAATTCACACTTCGGGGAACCTACTTCTAGGAATTATCAATGATATTTTAGATTTTTCAAAAATTGAGGCTGGTAAGCTTGATATCGAATGCATAGATTTTAATCTCAACACAGTCTTAAGCAATATCTCTAATATCGTAAGTGCTAAAGCTAAAGAGAAAAGCTTAGAGTTGATTTATGACATTAATCCAAAACTTCCTATGATGTTTCGTGGAGATCCGATTCGATTGGGGCAGATAATTATCAACCTTATGAATAATGCTGTTAAGTTTACTCAAAATGGTGAAATAAGTCTAAAAATAAGCCCAATTGAGATGAATGAGAAGAGAGAATGTGTTCAATTTGAAGTAATAGATACAGGAATTGGTATGACACAAAAGCATTTAGAAAAGCTTTTTAAATCTTTTAGCCAAGCAGATAGTTCAACAAGCAGAGAGTATGGCGGAACAGGTCTTGGGCTCGCTATCTCCAAACAACTTGTTGAATTGATGGGTGGGTCTATAAGTGTTGAGAGTACTTATGGTATAGGAAGTCACTTTACATTTACTATAGAATTTGAAGCTATGCACAGTAGAGAAGGGCGCAAATTTCGTCTGCCATCACATACTTTAATGAATAAAAAAGTACTTATAATCAATACAAATACAAATACATCAAAAGTGCTTAGTGAGATGCTAGAATATTTTCGTTATGAATCTCTGATCGCTTCTAGTATTGAAGATGCACAGCTTTATATTGAAAATAATAAGTTTGATATTATCTTTATTGAAAAAGAGATATTGCTACATACATACTCTGATGTACTTCACTTACGCAAAGAGACAAAAGTTGTTATACTTGAAAGTGGTATCTATATTGAAAGTGGTGAATCTTATAATGGAGTAAGTGTTGATGGATACTTAGAAAAGCCATTTAATCAAGAGATGGTATTTAATACTATACTAAATCTATTTTCTCTTGAAAATTCTCAAGAAGAGACGGAGACTCTAACATCAACAGATGATGGTTTAGATGCAATTCGAGGATCAACACTTTTATTGGCTGAGGACAATGCAATTAATCAAGTTGTTATTTCGGGATTGCTCGCAGATACTGGCATTAATATTATCATTGCCAATAATGGAGAAGAAGCAGTAGATATGCTTCCAAAAAACCCTAAGATAGCTTTAGTATTGATGGATATTAATATGCCAGTAATGGGTGGTTATGAAGCTACAAGGATTATTCGCGAAGAGCTGGGATACGACTCCTTGCCGATAATAGCATTGACAGCAAATGCTATGCAGAGTGATATTGATAATACAAAAAAAGCAGGTATGCAAGAACACTTAGCAAAACCAATTGATGTCGAGGAATTTAAAGCGCTATTATTAAAGTATCTTGTTTCCGATAAAGAGTCAAATATTGACAATAAGCACAAGACAGAAGAGGAGATTATAGAGAATGAAGAGAGCCCTTTGGAGACCCTTGACATAGCAGTAGGCATTGAATATATGGGTGCAAATGAAGAGTTATATCGTAAAGTTTTACACGATTTTATAGAAAAATTTAAGAATGTAGGTTTTGATTTAGCGACTTATTATAAAAAGAAAGATTTTAAAAAAGGTGAAGACTTGATGCATGACCTCAAGGGTGTTTCGGGAACTATAGGTGCAAAAAAACTCTATGATATTTCACAAACCTTAGAATTTGCATGTAGAGCGAAAGAGGTAAATTCTCAGCTTATCTTTGAGTTGGTTGGAGGTTTTAGAGAAGTGAAATATGAAGCTGAAAAATATCTATCATAGTTTTTAAAGCTAGTTTTCGATATAATTCGCTACTTTTTTCACCCATAAAAATTATATTAGGAGATAAGACGTGTTTGGTACATTAACAGAATCGTTTACTAGCGCTATTAAAAAAATTCGTTTTCATGATGATGAAAAGGCCTTAACTAAGGCGCTTGGCGAATTAAAAAAAGCACTTTTAAAAGCAGATGTTAATCATAAAGTTGTCAAAACGCTTATTACTTCAGTTGAGATAGAGACAAAGAAATCAGGGATTGGTAAAGATCAATTTCTTAATGCCTTGCGCTCAAGCCTCTATGAGCTTCTTCAAACAAAAGGAAATCAGGGCTTTGTTTTTGCCCCTAATCCTCCAACTGTGATATTAATGACAGGTCTTCAAGGGTCTGGAAAAACAACGACTACGGGAAAGTTAGCCCTTTATCTAAAAAATCGTAAGAAAAAAGTGCTTGTTGTTGCAGCAGATTTACAGCGTCTAGCAGCGGTGGAGCAGTTGCGTCAAGTGTGTGCTGGCATTGAAGTAGAACTCTATGCAGACGACACTTCAAAAAATCCTGTTGAAGTTGTCACAGCTGCAATGGATAAGGCAAATAAATCGCTTTATGATGTGGTTTTGATCGATACAGCAGGGCGTTTAGCAATAGATGATGAGTTAATGAATGAACTCTCAGCCGTTCGTGATACTGCTAAGCCTGATGAGATTTTTTATGTTGCGGACTCTATGACAGGGCAAGATTCAGTCCGAACCGCGCAGAGTTTCCATGATAAGATAGGCATAGATGGTGTTATCCTTAGCAAATATGATGGTGACTCTAAAGGTGGTGTAGCCTTAGGTATTGCTTCTCAAGTGCAAGTGCCACTTCGTTTTATCGGTTCTGGTGAAAAGATGCAAGATTTAGAGGTTTTCTTACCAGAGCGTATCGTCAATCGTCTTATGGGCTTGGGCGATGTTGAGGGACTTGCTGAAAAAACCGCAGCAGTTATTGATGAAAAAGCTGTTAAAAGAATGACCCAAAAAATCAAGAAAGGGAAATTTAATTTTAATGACTTTCTTGAACAGATGGAGTCTATCAAAAAGCTAGGAAGCATGAAGTCTATTATGGGTATGATACCTGGGATGGGCAAGATGTCAGATGCACTCAAAAATGTTGATTTAGAAAATTCTCGTGAAATTACTGTGATTAAGTCAATGGTAAGCTCAATGACTCCAAAAGAGAGAGAAAACCCAGACCTCTTGAACAACTCTCGTAAAACACGTATCGCAAAGGGTTGTGGTCTATCACAAGTTGAAGTTAATCGTATGCTTAAGCAGTTTAAAAATGCCGCAAAGATGGCAAAAAAATTCTCTGGCAAAAACGGAATGAAAGATCTTCAAAATATGATGTCTCAAGCACAAAGTCCTGAAGGGATTCCTCGTTAAGGCTTACATGTAAGAGTGTAAGCGTATCTGCTTTTAGAGCAGATACGCTTGCATTTTTATGCAAAACAAACAAATTCAGCATGTTGAAATAGAACATGCGCAGAGAAAGAAAAGGATAAACATGGCAACAGTCATTAGATTAACTCGTATGGGTCGCAAAAAGCAACCATTTTACCGAATAGCGGTAACAGATTCTCGTAAACGTCGTGATGGAGGTTGGATTGAACTTATCGGTCATTACAATCCAATGGGCGAAGAGAAAGTACTTAAAGTAGATAATGAAAGACTTGATTACTGGTTAAGTGTTGGTGCTAAAATGAGTGATCGTGTTAAAAAGATTACAGGTCGTTAGTCGTGATTGAAGATTTCGTCGCAGCATACGCACGCCTTATCGCTACCTATCCTGATGATGTCTCAGTGAGTACATTTGAAGGCGGCGAAATCACAGAGATTTCTCTCTATGCTAATCAAGCCGATGTTGGCAAACTGATTGGTAAAGAGGGAAAGATGATTGGAGCGATTAAGACTGTAATTTCTGGCTGTAAAGCCAAAGATGGTATCAGTTATCGAATCAATGTCGAATCCACATAAACATCTTCTTCATGTCGCCACCTTGGGTAAAACTGTAGGTTTAAGAGGCGATATGAAACTTCATATCAAAAGTGACTTTCCTGAACAATTTTGTGCTGGTGCAGAATTTTTGAGCAAAGATTCCAAAAAAATTATTTTAGATGCTGTCAATCCTGCGCGTGGCACTGTTCGTCTCAAAGGTATTTATAATCCTCAAGATACAAAAGCCTATATCAATCAAGACCTTTTTACTACCTACGAGGCTACAAGAGAAAATATACAACTCCAAGAGGGTGAATTTTTTTGGTTTGATATTATGGGAAGCAAGGTTTTTGAGGGCCCTCTTGAACTTGGCATTGTTCAAGAAGTTGAACGCATTGGTATTGTTAACTATCTCAGCGTTGTAACTTCTTCTGAGTTAGTGGCAAAAGGCGAAAGTAAAAACTTTCTCATTCCTTATCATACTCCTTTTCTTATTGAAACTGATATAAAAGCAAAAACAATTTTCGTAGAGGGTTGTTTGGATATTTTACAAGCTTCTTAATGCGTTTTACCTATATGACTCTCTTCCCTCAGCTTATTGAGGGCTATTTTCAAGATTCTATCTTAAAGCGTGCAATAGATAAAGGGATTTTTTCTTTTGATTTTTGCAACCCTAGGGATTTCTCATCTTCAAGGCACTCTAAGGTAGATGATACGGCTGCGGGTGGTGGTGCAGGGATGCTGATGAACCCACAACCTCTTTTTGATGCACTTAATCAATTTCCAAATGCCTATGTTATCTTCACAACACCCGTAGGAAAACCTTTTGTTCAAAATGATGCAAAACGGCTTGCTAAAAAAGAGCATATAATCTTTGTGAGTGGACGTTATGAGGGAATAGATGAGCGTGTGATAGAGAGGTATGCAGATGAGCTTTTTAGTATTGGAGATTATATACTAACGGGAGGCGAATTGCCTTCGTTGGTGATGAGCGATGCCATTGCTCGAAATATAGAGGGAGTGCTAGGAAATAGCACCTCTTTAGATACAGAAAGCTTTGAAACTCTCCTTTTGGAAGCACCATCTTTCACAAAACCTGCAAATTTTAAAAATTTAACGACCCCATCAGAATTCTTAAAGGGAAATCACAGTAAAATTGCGACACTAAAAAATGCCCTATCAATCGCAAAGACAAAATACTTTCGACCTGGGCAGTTATTAAAGTATAAAATTAATATGCGCAGTTAATCTGCGCATGAGCCTTGCGCTGAGTAAAACTCAGTGTTAGCGTAGTAAAATGGGCTTTGCTCATTTTATGTATAATAATTAAGCAAAAGGACAACTTATGAGAAATAAGTATATAGAAAACTTTGAAAAAGCACAAACGGCTGAGAAAAATATTCCTGCTTTTCGTGCAGGTGATACACTTCGTTTAGCAGTTACTATTAAAGAAGGTAGTAAGAGTCGTATTCAAAATTATGAGGGTGTATGTATTGCGCTTCATGGTGAAGGTACTGGTGCTACAATGACAGTGCGTAAAATTGGTGCTAATGCAGTTGGTATTGAGCGTATTTTCCCAATATACAGTGATAGTATTAATGATATCAAAGTTATTCGTCGCGGTCGTGTGCGTCGTGCAAA
This sequence comes from uncultured Helicobacteraceae bacterium, assembly GCA_947311765.1. GTDB lineage: Bacteria > Campylobacterota > Campylobacteria > Campylobacterales > Sulfurimonadaceae > S010-53. The sequence continues at coordinate 18,654 of CAMZLS010000030.1, read as the reverse complement.
ACTTTTCTATCTTCGTGATCTCGCAGGTAAGAAAGCTCGTATTAAAGAACTTAGAAGCTAGTCTTCTAAGCCCTCTCCTTTCACTTACTCTTTTATGATTTTTAACATAACACTTTTTTTATTGGTTGTACTATTTGTTATTGGAACTTTGAGATATCTCTTCCATGTAAAAAGCTTTTTAAATCGTATAGAGTCACATCATAAAGAGTTATGGCTTTCTATGGGAATGCCTAAGCTGAATTTTCAGTTTGGAGATACTCGTTATAGAAATGCTATGAATTTCATACGCAAAAAGAGTTTTAGAGAGCTTCAAGATGATGTTCTTGAGGCAGAGTATAAAAAGATTGTATTTTTAGAGAAGCTAGGTATAGCTTTTTTTATAAGCTTTTTTAGTGTTTCAATTTTTCAGGCACTTCAGGGTTAGGCACTTTCGTAAAGTCAGTCTCATAAATATACTCAGTAATCTCTTCTAAGGTCTCCATATTATAGCCAAGTTCTGGCATAAGTCCATGTTTCTCAATTGCTGAGTGCATGATGGAGAGTTTGGCTTTTGGATGCAGAACAAACTGTGACATATATTTTATAAAATCTTCTTTTTTACTAAAAGCACTTTTGTAATGGGCTTTGACTTCAATGATAGAGGGTGCAGAAACTCTTCTATCTTCTATATGACACATAGTACAATTTCCATGAAAAAGCAAAGATGCCATTTCGCTTGCATAAGTGAGCGTAGCGAAGCTTAGAGCTAAAGTAAGAGGTACGATTAGCTCTCCTTTTTCTGCGGTAAAAACCAATCTTTTAAGATTAAAAGAGCTGAAATTATCCATAATATATTCATAATATAATTATTGTTATAGTCTAAATAGATGTAGCCAATGGGTAAAAAGACAACAAGAGGATACTTGAGAAAATAGAAAAAAATTATGAGAGTTCCGTAGATATCTTTCACTAATACTCTTTCATTGCTCTTGCAATATCTCTTTTTTGATCTTTTGCCTTTAAGTCAGCACGCTTGTCATAGAGTTTCTTCCCTCGCGCAATTGCGATTTGGAGTTTAGCATAGTTTTTGTTATTAAAATAGAGCGATAGAGGCACAACAGTATGCCCCTCTTTTTCTATGGCAATTTGCAGTTTTGTTATCTGTTTGCGATGCAGCAATAGTTTACGACTGCCTCTCTCTTCATGACGATAATAGTGATGCGTAGTGCTTAAAAGTCCAATATGAGCGTTAAATAGTATAGCCTCATTGCGAACTATCTTGATAAAACTATCTTTAAGATTGACACGTTTTGCACGAATCCCTTTTATCTCACTACCAACAAGCACTATTCCTGCCTCAAATTTTTCTAATATCTCATAATCATGATAGGCTTTTTTATTTCTTGCTATGGTCTCACCCATGGGAATCCTTTAGTGTGAAGAAGCTACTTCCGCTTCCTGAAAAGAAGTTGTTTTTCTTTACATGTAAGGCTAATTCTGGATAGAGTGCAAGAGCAGATGCGAAGAGATCATTCGCCTCAGAGATGCTCAAATTTTCTAAAATATTTAAAGAAGACTCTTTTGCCATCTTTTTACATGTAAGGCTATCTATTGGCTTGAAAAAGTTACGGCGATACTCTTGATAGACGGCAGGGGTTGATATCTCTATCTTTGGCGTTGTTATCTCAATATCTAGTGCTTCTTCGTCGAAGGCTTCTACTATCTCACCCACACCAGAAACATTTGCGCTAGAGTGCCCATAAATAAAAAAAGGAAGATCTGCACCAACTTTTGCCCCTATATGACTTAACTCATCCACAGAGAGCTTTAAATCGGCTAAATCATTGCAGATATGTAAAAAAGTGGCAGCGTTTGAGCTACCGCCACCTAAGCCAGCAAAGGCAGGGATGTTTTTCTCCACATGGATACCAAACTCTTGCAAGAGATTTTTTAATTGAGGAGATTTTGTGTATTGGTATAACTCTTTATAGGCTTTATAGATGGTATTGTCAGAACTCTTACATGTAAAGCTTCCCTCTATAAGAAATTGCGCACTTTTTTTTGGCTTCAAAGTTAGTGTATCATAGAGCGTATCGATACGCATAAAGCGTGAGATAATCTCATGATAACTGCCACGAGCGCCAGTGATTTTTAAAAAGATATTGACTTTTGCAGGTGAAATATATGTCTTCATGCGAGATCTATAATTTTAAACTTTCACTGAGTTTTTTCAGTACTGAAGAGTCAATATGAAATGACGACTCTTTGTTTGAGTGTGCCACTTCTTCGGTAAGTTCTGAACGCAAGATAGAGATTTCAGATGGAGCATCGATACCAATTTTTACTACACCTTTTTCAATAGCGACGACTTTTACCGTGATATTTTCATTTATAACAATAGATTCTTCTGCCTTGCGTGAGAGAATTAGCATGCTTCAACCTTATTGAGAAGATAGGTTACTGTGAAATCTTGAATCTCGATAATAGCGATAGTATCACCACAGTCAAGCCAATACTGCCCATCATCTTGAATTTGAATATCACTGATATCTATTTTTCGACCATAAAAAAGTGTCTCAGCATCACCACTGAAATAATTTTGAGCGATATTAAGTGACTTTTTGATATCTAGTGCATTTTCATTATTATAGCGAAAAATTCCCTCTTCGAGTCGCTCTAAAGCACTTAATATTCCTCCACTAAGACCTAAGCGTGAAGCTATGATAGCGCCAAGAGAGCGTATGTATGTTCCCTCAGAGACAGATGCCTCAAAGGTGACAAAGGGGTGGCAGTAGTGTAGGAGGGTGATATCATGGATTTCAGAAGTAATGGGCTCTAGTTGTATCTCTTTGCCTGCTCGGGCTAAGTCATAGGCACGCTTGCCATCAACTTTCTTAGCACAAAAATGGGGAGGCTCATAGCTTAGTGAGCCTCGCAGACTTTCAACTGCCTCTCTTATCTTCTTTACATGCAAGGGTTCTATCGTGTCAATCTGTCTTACAGCTTCAATATCAAGGGTATCAGAATGAGCCCCCAGCCACAGAGTTGCACGGTATCGTTTAGGCGTTTTGCTTAAAAAACGAAAAAGTCTTGTATGTCCACCAAAGGCGACAATAAGCGCACCTTTGGCAAAGGGGTCAAGTGTACCAGAGTAGCCAGCTTTTTTGGGACTGTATTGACGCTTAAGTTGCCCTAAAAACTGATTAGAGCTTAGCCCAGTAGGCTTGTAAGCTACAAAAAGTTTGTTTATTGTTTTTTTCAATATCAGTAGTCTCCAAGGGCATGATTTGCCTGAATATAGGCTTGTATCGGCGTAGTTTCAAAATGAGCAATTTTGACTTTGAATTGATTAAAAATATCAGGATGCGTTGTTACAGACATAAGCTTAGCTTTAGAGTTTTTCGACAAAGGAGGCTAAAATATCGCGTTTTGCACCTCCAAAATTTATAGAGAGTTTGAACTCACGACCTGCTCTGCTTACACCTATTACGCGTCCTGCTCCAAAAATTTTATGACGAACTAAGTCCCCTTTTTTAAAAGCAGTATTTTTCTCTAGTTTAAGTGAGCCTTTACAAAGTCCTGCCTCATTAAAAAAACGACTTTTTTCAAGCTCTGTACGGCGACCTTTATAGTAACGACTCTTGACATGTGAAAGTGTCAAAGTCTCTTTTGCTCTCGTGATAGCAACATAACCTAAACGACGCTCCTCTTCTATATCGGTGCTATCACCAACAAGAGGTAAAAATCCCTCTTCCATGCCAATAGTAAAAAGGTGAGCAAATTCTAAACCTTTAGCCGCATGAATACTCATAATATAAATACTCTCACCTTCTATTTGGTCTTGTTCGCTTTGCAAGGTAAGTTCATTTAAAAATTCATCTAAGCTAGCTTCTGGAAACTGAATGATAAAATCGCGAAAGAGTCCATAAAATTCGTCAATATTTGAAATTCTATCATAAGCATCAGGAGTATTTTCATAAATACTTTTGATCTTAAAATTCTCTTCTAGGGCGTCAATTAAGGTATAAGTTGAATCTTTTGCAACTGCTATAATCTCTTTTATGTCTTTTACGAACTGCTTGAGTGTATTAGAATTTTTCTTACGAACAAGCGCTTCTAAGTCACTTAAGCTATGACGATCTATGTAATCAAATATGGATATCTCTTCTTGTAGTGAAGCGAATTCTAGCTTATCTATTGTTGCTTTGCCGAGACCACGCTTGGGTTTATTTATGATACGTTTAAGCGAAAAATTATCATGAACATTAGTAACAACTCGCAGATAACTGATGAGATCTTTAATCTCTGCACGATCATAAAAACGCAGACCACCTACAAGCTTATAAGCAATACCTGCACGATTAAGACCCTCTTCAAGGGAGCGTGAAAGAGCATTAATGCGATAAAGAACTGCAATCTCATTCGCGCAAACACCCTCATCCATAAGGGAGCGAATTTTTGTAGCAATTTTGCGTGCTTCTTCATTTTCATCTTCGCTGCTGAGCGTGATAACATTTTTACCATCACCTTTGGTTGCAAGAAGTTTTTTTCCATGACGGGTTCGATTATGTTCAATTAATGAATTGGCAACATTTAAGATCTGCTTAGTAGAGCGATAATTATTTTCAAGCTTGATGGTACAAACCCCAGAAAAATCTTGGTCAAATTCTAAAATATTACGAATATGTGCACCACGCCAACCGTAAATACTCTGATCGTCATCACCTACAACACATATATTGTTGTGTGTGTGACAGAGCTTTTGAAGAAGACGAACTTGAAGTTCATTCGTATCTTGATACTCATCAATCATAATATATTGGTATTTTTGACTTGTTTGCTTGGCTAGTTCTTCATTCTCATCTAGGAGCTTAAATGCTAAAGAGAGTAGATCGTCAAAATCTACAAGGTTGTTTTCTTGTAAGTAGTTTTCATACTCTTCATAGACTTTTGCAATCTGTTTGTAGTTTGGCATTTCAGCTTGAGAATACGCATCAGCAGGTGTTAGCAGTGAATTTTTGTAACGAGAAATTTCACTCGCCATAAGTGGCAAGGGTAATTCAGAATTGATTTTTTTAATAATGCGTTTCTTGTCATCACTATCTATGACAACAAAGTTGTTTTTACGACCTAAAAGATGAATATTAAATTTTAAAAAGAGAAGACCAAATTTATGAAAAGTACACAATAGAGGTGGATAAGTTGCTGAAGTAATCATTGAAAGTGCCCGTTCTCGCATCTCTTTAGCTGCTTTATTTGTAAAAGTCAGAGTTAATGTTTGTGAAGCAGGTATTCCTATGATATCAATAAGATAGGCCAAGCGTGATGTAATAGTTGTAGTCTTACCACTTCCTGCACCTGCAAGAATTAAAATAGGACCATCTACTTGTCGAACAGCTACAGACTGTTCTTCGTTGAGAGACTCTAGTATTTTTTCCATACCTATTCCAAAATTAAAGTTCATTATTGAGTTCATTATAGCATAAGCTCTCTTTTTAAAGCTAAAATTTGATAAATTTTTCGAGATAGTTTGCTTAAATATAATGTGCGCTTGCAATAAATATAATTATTAGTTATACTTTTATCATACTTTCTGCTTATAGGATTGATTATGTTAAAAGATTTTGCAAAACTTCATACATTTTTGACTGTAGTTAAAGAGAAGAGTTTCTCTAAAGCGTCAGCAAAATTAGGAATATCTCAGCCAGCTGTCACGCAACAGATTAAGTTTATAGAAGACTATCTTGATACAAGGGTGTTAGAGCGCAAGAAGAATGGTATTAAATTGACAAAAGAGGGCGAAGACCTTCACCGCATAGCAACTCGTTTGGAAAAATATATCAATAGCAGTGAAAAAGATCTACTAAAGATTATTAATAAAGAGTTCACTTTTATTATTGGTGCTTCTAACTCTATTGGAAATTATATTTTACCAAAGCATTTGGGAAAAATTAAAGAGTTAATCAATAATGAGGTTTATACTCGTATTGAGCTTTCAATGAATGTAATTGATCAATTAGAAGATAAAAAAATAGATATCGCCTTAATCGAATCACCTATTTTTCGTGATGGAATTATGTATCGTGAATGGCTAGAGGATGAATTGGTATTGTTTTCAAACCAAGCTATACCAAAGCAGATGCGAGTAGAAGATTTTTTTGATTGTGACTGGATATGTCGTAATGAAAATTCACATACACGAAAATTGACTGCTGAAATGTTTGATGATCTTGGTGTTGATTGCTCGACTTTTAATATCATTGGAGTTGTTGCAACTCCAACAGCGATTAAAGAATCTGTTTTGCGCTCTTCGCGTGACGGTCGTCCTGTTGTTTCTGTGATTTCTCGTCATGTTATTGCAGATGAAGTTCAAGAGGGAAAACTTTTTGAAGCCCGTGTTAAAAATTATAAAATTTATCGTAAATTTTTTATTGCGTATTCAAAAGAACGCAAACATGACGCCTTTGTTGATAATGTTGTTAATTTTCTCTCTTCAATACGAATCTAGTAATTTTTTAACTGAGCTTAAGCCATAGGGCTTAAGAGCGTTTTTATTTTTTCTTTAGAAACTTTTGATTTTCAGGGTTCGATAAAAAAGCACTCATCGAATTTTTAACACCCTCAGGTTTTATCTCATTTTTTTCTACTCCATTTATATTTTTTACCTGTGATAAATTTATAAAAATAGGGTTTTCATCAATAATAATTTGCATAATGCTTAAGAGCGGTACATGTACAAAACTACCAATATTTTCAGCTCCAAATCCCGCCTCGAAACTTAGATATTCATCTTCAACGATAGAACTTTCAAAGGTATAGCCTGCTAAAAAAAAGAGGGTCATCGGACGAAATTCAGCATGAATATTTGGAGGCAAGGGAGGATCGAAATCAACCTCTTCGATTTTACACAAAATACCAAAATTTTGTTCCTGCTCAAAGAGAAAAAATAGAATATCTCGAATATTGCTTTGCATTATTTTAGCATACTCAGGGTTTTTTATAACATCGCTCAACATGGTGCTGCCTTATTTTTTTATTGCCATTATACCATCTTGAATGATTTCAAAGTCAATCATCGCATTCATAAGAGCAAAACCTTGAAAATTATCCAAATCTTTTATAGCAATATCGCTTACATGTAAGAAACCTTCATCTATGAGACGTGCTCGTGTTGTTCCTTCTAATAAGGGGGTTTTTGGGGTAAACCAACTTCCATTTTTAAAAAAAGCAAGGTTGGCTATGCTTGTATCTGTAAGAAGATTATTTTTTACAATAATTATCTCATCGTATTTTGCGTATTGGGTTTTTAACTGATTGAGCTCTTGCCTGTTTTCATATTTTAAGTGATAATTAAGTCTATCAGCATGAACAAGTTTAAAACTTTTTGCTAGCTTAAGCGTGTAGGGATGATAGCTAGTTATTGAGGTGTTTTTATCATAAATAACACGACAACGAAAATACCCATCTTGCGGAGGATTCAAGAGTTCAGATAAAACAAAACTAGAAGCTCCTAGTGTTTTATTAACTCTTTTTTGGTGATAGTCTAAGTGCAAAATTTCACCATCTATAGAGGCAATTGTTTCTAAAAACCGCATTTACTCTTCATTAAAAAGTGCAGTGGAAATATAACGCTCTCCTGTATCACAGAGGATAGTTACGATAGTTTTCCCTTTATTTTCTTCTCGTGAGCCTACTTGCATCGCTGCATATACATTTGCGCCTGCTGAGATACCTACGAGTAAACCCTCTTCGCGTGCTAACATCTTTGCAGTAGCGACAGCATCTTCATTGCTAACTCTAACAACCTCCCCATAAAGCTCCGTATTAAGAATTTCAGGGATAAAACCTGCACCAATTCCTTGGATTTTATGAGGGCCTGGCTTGCCTCCTGAGAGAATAGGGGAGTCTTGAGGCTCAACTGCTATAAGCGAAATATCAGGCAAAACTTCTTTTAATGCCGAGCCTGTTCCTGTTAGGGTTCCACCAGTGCCTACCGCTGCAACAAAAATATCTACACATTCATCAGTGTCACGCAAAATCTCTTTAGCGGTGGTTTCTCTATGAATTTCAGGGTTGTGAGGATTTTGAAACTGTTGTAAAACTTTTGAGTTTTCTATATCAGCTTGAAGCTCTTCCGCCTTATCAATAGCCCCTTGCATACCCGTAGCAGCAGGTGTTAAAACAAGTTCTGCGCCTAAAGCTTTCAAAAGATTTCGACGCTCCGTGCTCATAGATTCAGGCATAGTTAAGATGAGTTTTAATTTTAAAGCCGCACAGATAGAAGCGAGAGCAATTCCCGTGTTTCCACTAGTGGGCTCTATAATAGTGCTCTCTTGATTAATGCTACCTTCTTGCAAGGCACGGCGTATCATATTGAAGCCAATGCGATCTTTGACAGAACTTGTAGGGTTCATAAATTCGCATTTACCTAAAATTGTTGCGCCACTGCGATTAGAGGGAGTGCAAAGTTTAACGAGAGGAGTGTTTCCGATGAGTTCAGTGATATTTTCTGCGATATTCATAAATAACCTTTTGTGAATAATAGTAGCTTACATGTAAATAAACCCTTAAGTTTAAGTTCTAACTAAACCTACTCAACTATAGCGGTTCCAGCAGCATTTGCAGCATGAAAGATAATAGTTGCATGTCTTTGAGCAAAGTAACGCATCAAAAGATTTTGCAGAGTTGGCTCAATAGAGGGCATAAACCAAGCATTATTGCTTATGGCAATCATATATTTTGGCTCACCCCTGTAAAGCTCTTCACAGGTAGCTTCATAACAGATGGCATTGCGAAATTTTACACCCTTAATGATAAAGTCTGTGGGTGCATCTGCGCTAATATAATCAGAAGCTCCATCAAAAAAGGTTTTATTGACATATTCACGTATCAATTTTGGAAGGGGTATATACTCTCCAAAAGGTACTAAAGTCATCTTTTTTGCAATGCTTTTTTTACCATCTTGAAAAAGATAAGTAACATTATAGTTATTATGCTTTTCATAATAGAGAGCACCTGTAATAATACTGATATGCATAGATTTTTCTTTTAATATTTTTACTAAATCAGGATGCATATTTAAAAAAAGCGCAAAAGCAGATTCAGGTAAAATAACGAGATCATAGCCCTCTTTTATCGCTGTATCAATAGCCTTGAAATTAAAACTATTGATTTTATTTTGCATAAATGGTTTCCATTTTAGCTCTTGAGGAATATCCATAGAGACAAGCTTAATCTTCAAGTCAGGCATAGCTTTTTGTGCAGTGGAAAAGTTAATAGCGGCCAAGAGAAGTATAATAGCCCCATAACGCCATTTTTGTTTACATGTAAGAAAAAATGCAAGTGCAACTAAAATAAGTGCAAATTGCCACTTAGCAACTCCAAAATAACTCTCAACAAAAGGAAGCTCTAGTACCATCCAGTTATAATCAAAAGGTTCGACGAAACTGAGTCCAAAGAGTAAAATAGCCCGAATCCAAGCTTTTTGCGTTAGTGCTAAAACACCAAAAAAGAGTGCATAGACAAAACCAAAACCAATAATAACTATAGGAATCATATAGCTCACATGATAATATTCAAAGCTATATCCAATCCAATGAAACCAGAACAGACCAATAATAAAACCTGAAATTAAAATAACCCGAGCTCTTACATGTAAGAGTAAAGCATAAGCAACTAAGGCAGTTACACTATTGATAATTTTACATGTAAGCCCATAATGTTCAAAATAGATAAAGGCGGAAAAGTTTACCGCGATAAAGAGTGCAAGAGATACATCATAAATGAGTGAATATTTTTTTTTAGAAGTCATAACCGAAAGTATAACAAAACATGTGATACATCTTCTTAAGATGTACAAGATTACTAATTTTTTTATTTTGCTAGTTGCCATATCTCTCGCATCTATAGTCTCGTTTATTGGCGCTAAAGAAAGGGCGCTGTGGATAGCAGAAACGCTTCCTCTTTTCATAGGCTTAATTATTTTAATAAAAACATATAAAAAATTTCCCTTAACTCCATTTAGCTATATAATAATTTTTATAGGTGCTTCATTGATGTTGATAGGAGCGCATTATGGTTATTCTTATGTACCATTAGGGGAATGGGCGAAAGATATTTTTGGTTTTGAGAGAAATAATTATGATAAATTGGGTCATTTCTTTCAAGGTTTTATTACCACTTCATTGACAAAAGAGGTCTCTCTTAGAAAAAATATTTTTAACTCAAATAAATGGGCAGATTTTTTCGCTATTAGCTTTACAACTGCTTTGAGTGCTTCTTGGGAGATACTTGAGTGGATTATGGTTGTAATTCTTATCTATTTTGGTTCAAAAGAGCCAGCTTCAAATTTCTTAGGTACACAGGGCTATATTTGGGATGCGCAATCAGATATATTTTTTGCACTTTTGGGCGCGCTTGTAGCTATTTGTGTGTTTGGAAAGTATCACGAAAGATTAATTACTAATTTCTAGCAGACTTGAACTATTAAAAAGTAAATCAGGTGTAGCAATGCCCCTTTGCCTGTCTCATCAATAAATGTGTATCCTAAATTTTCAATCAGGTCTTTAATATAAGTATCTTTATCTGTGATTGGATTGTATTTTTTAGGAAGGATGGCTTCTTTCCCGATTGGGTCATAAAGATAATAAGAGATGAGTTCCGAAGAGCTCATCGTAATATCATCAAAATGTATTTTTGCTACCTTTTCAAATAGTGAAACAAAGTATGAGACGCAATCTGAACCATTTTGATGAGTATCAACAATAAAAGGCAATGTTTTACTCAGAGATGTTTCTGCATTAAAATTAAAAGGTAATTTAAAGGGGTATCTATTTGTTAAGTCTTTTTTAATTGTTGCAATAAGCTCACCTTTATGTTCTAGTAGTTGCTTCTTTAATTTTGGATTTAATCTCTTCGCCCACATATAGTCGTATGCTTTTATACCGTAAGCATAAGTGTCATTTGGACATGAAGTGGTGCTGAAATCAGCTCCTAAACAAAAAAGATGGAGTTTCCCACCAATATTGAGACCTTTATGGTTTAGTGAAAATGTTTGATTTTTATCAATGTTTATCTCTATCGCGTAGGCATAACCACCGTCGTCCTTACCAATATACGCAAGTACATGTGTGTATTTTCCAGGAATAATAGCTGACATATGATGCACTAAAGATAACTTTTTAGAGTTAATATCATGTCCTGCAAAAATAAGGTCAAATTGTTTAAGAGGCTGATAAATTCTCTTTGAGTAAGTGAATTTTTTTGCTGGAAAATAGTAAGTTTCATCTTTTAATTTTTCAATAAAATGAAAATTTGAACTATTTTTAGTGTCAATTTTACTAAAATAATAGATATATAGTAGAGATGCTAAAATAGTTGTAAAAGTAAATAAAAATATTTTTTTCTCATTGATTGCTCTTAATTATAATTGTGATTTTACCCATTAATATATAAAAATATACCTTTTTAATAAAGATTATTATTTTTTTTAATTATATTTGATGTATAGTATTAGTAGAAGACAAGAAAAGGAGTCTATTATGAAAAGTTCAAACTTTATAATTAGTTTGGTGGCAACGAGTTTGTCAATAGGTTTGTTAGTAGGTTGTGGGGGAGGAGGTGGCAGTAGCGATGGTACTCCAACAGCACAACTCAGTCCAACAAATGTCAATAAATTTGTTAAGAGTGTTTCAGATGAGGTAGGATGCACATACACACAATCTCAAAACGCAGCGCAACTAAGATCTGTAGATAGTTACTTTCCTATAAAAACAGTTGTTATGGAATTATCAACTGCCTTAAAAGATAGAGGTATTTATAGTAGTAATTTACGCGTAGCACTACGAGAAAGTAAAGTTGTTCAGGGTGCTTGTGGTGGTACTATGACACTTAATAGTAGTGCTGATGAAAAAAGTGGTTCTTATATTTTTAATAATTATTGTAGTACAACAGATAATGGAACAAGAAGTACAATAGATGGTAAACTAGATTTATCAACAAGTAGTAGTGGTTCAGCCATGACAATAAATTTTTCAACACCAACTCCACTGCATGTGGTTTCTCAAAATCCTAATACAGGGAAAAATGTTGATGTTGTCTTGAATGTTGCTAATGGTAAATTTTACTCAAGTGATGGCTTAACAGATGCCACATCTAGTAAGGGTACAAAAACTTTAAGTATCGGTTCTGTTAGTATAAAAGATAATGCTTCTCATGAAAGCTACAGTTTCAGAAATGTAAGCGTAAATATGAATGGTTCATCAACAACATTCACGGCTTCTTATGCTGATCCAGATTTGGGAGTTGTTACTATCTCTAGTAGTAGTGGCGATTTAAATAGTAAAAATGGTACCATTACTATTTCAGGCGCAGGAGGGAATAAAGCTCTCATCACAAGTGGTACTACAGAAGGTGTTTTCAATGTTACATCAGGTGGCAGTAGGTTAGGCACAATGGATTGTTCAACGGTATCTACAACATTATAGCTAGTAAGTAACTAAATGTTTAGGATTATTGTAATGTACGCGGTACGAAATATTTTTCGTACTCGCTTACGGTCTTTTTTTGCACTTTTTTCAGTCAGTTTGATTATTTTACTTTACAGTTCTCTTGCAACTATAAGCCACTCTTTTACTAAGCAAATTTCAACTCTTCTTGGAGATCAAAGTATAGATATAGCCGTTCAGGCTAAGTATGCTTCTTCGCCTATAACTTCCATTATTGATAAAAATATTACAGACGCACTGATTAAAATTGATCTAGTTGATACTTATGATGCACTTCTTATTAATCGTACAAGGATTAGGGGAGATTCACCTGCATTTTTACTTGGAGTATCAAATTTTAATACCTTTTCTATTCGTTTAGGATTTAATATTATAAAAGGGCGTAAGATTACAAAAGCTAAAAATGAGGTGGTAATAGGGGAAAAGATGTCCAAAATATTTAACTTACATGTAAATGACACTTTAAAACTTTCAAAAGGGAAATCCTATAAAATAGTTGGAATTTTTTCTAGTTGGCTCAATTTTTTAAACACAGGAATTATTACAGATTTGCAAAGTGCTCAATATCTTATGGATAAAAAAGAGAAAATTAGCCTTCTTCTTCTTAAACTAAAAGACAGCACAAAGACACAAGAGGTATTAGAGCAAATCAATAAAAATTTTTCAGACCTTCGCGCTGTAGAGAGTATGCAGTTACCTAATCATTTAGGGCCTATTAAAAGTGTCTTTTATTTTTCAAAAATTGTCTCTGTTGTAACACTCATAATTGCAGTTGCAGTGTTGTTAAATATTTTTATTATGGCACTGAGTGAGCGAGTAAAAGAGATAGGGATATTAAGCGCAATAGGTTGGTCTAAAATGATGATTATGGGTGTGTTTTTAACTGAGGCTCTTTTGTTGGCGTACTCGGGAGGTTTTATTGGTTATTTTTTATCTTACCCAATTATGCAGATGCTTCAAAATAATTTTCCTGAAATGTCTATGTATTTCCCCTCATCTTTAGATATGAATATTTTTATAAATGTAATGTTAATCTCTTTAGTTACGGCTATTTTTAGTATTATATTCCCAATACTTTACATAAGAAAAATTCAGATTGCTAAAGCATTGCGTCATGAGTAATATTATAGAAGTGAAAAATCTCTACAAAGAGTATGATAATGGTCTCATTAGTGCCTTAAAAGATATAAATTTAACATTACAAGAGGGGAAAATATATGCTCTTACAGGAGCTTCTGGATGCGGGAAAAGTACGCTTTTAAATCTTATAGGAGGCTTGGATGTCCCTACGAAAGGAAGCGTTCTTTATTATGGAAAAGCTTTAGATGAAGTTGGAAACTTAGATTTATTTAGACGTGATTTTATTGGATATGTATTTCAGTTTCATCATCTTATTCCAGTTCTAACGCTGAGTGAAAATGTACAATCAGCTCTTTTATCAGATAAAAGTATCTCAAATATACAGAGAAAAGAGAGAGCAAGCTCCCTTTTAAAAGAGATGGGTTTAGAGTTTCGTTTAGACTCCTTTGCTTCAGAAGTTTCTGGTGGTGAACGACAGCGTGGAGCGATAGCAAGAGCCTTGGTAAACAATCCTAAAGTTATCTTAGCAGATGAACCAACAGGAAATGTAGATTCAAAAACGGCTCAACTTATCTTAGCTAAGTTGCAAAAATATCTCAAACAGAGTGCAAAATGTATTCTTATAGCAACACATGATATGAATGTTTCTGCTATTGCTGATACGATTATTGAGATGAAAGATGCAAAAATAGTTTCAGTGACTGAAAATCTTTCAAAATTTTAAATGCTTTATAAAACAGTTTCTTAGCCTTAAAATAGTATAATGCACAAATTTTTTAAAAGGACTATGAGATTATGGAGATATTAGCACAGCTATTACCATTTGTATTTTTAATTGCGATTATGTATTTTATTATTATTCGCCCACAAAACCAACAGGCTAAAAAGCATAAAGAGATGATTGAAGCCTTAGAAAAAGGCGACAAGATTGTTACTACTGGTGGCTTGATTGTTGAAGTGAAAAAAGTTGAAAATGACTTTTTTTCTGTTAAACTCAACAACGATGTTGTTGTGAAATTAGATAAGCAATCTGTTGCACGAAAGTATGGGGATGAAGCTTAATTATCGTATTGTAATTTTCGCTCTTGCGATAGCCTTTGGGCTTTTCTTCTCTGCTCCTTCACTGCTTCAGCTTGAAAAAGGTGCAAAGATTACTTTAGGGCTTGATCTTCAAGGTGGACTTCACATGCTTCTTGGTGTTAAGACTGAAGAGGCAATCGTTTCTCGTCTGAAATCAGTTGCATCAAGTGTGAAACACTTCTCAAATCGTGAGGACATTTTGCTTGATGAGCTTAGTGCTACTGAGGATGAAGTGAGTTTTGTTGTACTTGATAGTGATGATGCTCCCGCAATCGATGCAATGCTTAAAGGGATTGATGATTTAACTGTAAACAGAGAGGGAGAGCTTTATCATCTAAGTTTTTCGGATAAAGCCGTTTTAAAAATTCAAGCACAAGCTATCGAGCAAGCGATTGAGACAATTCGAAATCGTCTTGATCAGTTTGGACTTGCAGAACCGACCGTTGCTCGTCAAGGTGAAGAAAAAATCCTAGTAGAGCTTCCTGGTATCAAAACTGCTGAAGATGAAAAGCGTGCTCGTGAGCTTATCTCGCGTGCGGCAAAGCTTGAACTGATGGCTGTTGATGAAGAGCGCGCAATGCGTGTGTATCAAATGAGTGATGCCGAAGCTGCTGAGTATGGTGATGTTATTCTTGAAGATGCTGAGCGTCCTGGTGTAAAATACTTGGTTCGTGAAATCCCTATCTTAGATGGTGGGATGCTTACAGATGCATCCGTCGGTTTTAATCAAAATAATAAGCCACTTATCAACTTTTCATTAGATTCTGAAGGTGCACAAATCTTTGGTGACTTTACAGGTAAAAATGTAGGTAAACGCCTTGCAGTTGTTCTTGATGGTAAGGTGATGTCTGATCCTGTTATCAATGAGCGTATTGGTGGTGGTTCAGGGCAAATTAGTGGGCAATACACTGTCTCTAGTGCGAATGACTTAGCTATTGCCTTGCGTTCAGGAGCACTCCTTGCGCCAATATTTTTAATGGAAAAACGCTCTGTTGGTCCTAGTTTAGGAGCAGATAGTATCAAGGCGAGTTTAGTTGCCTTGGTGGGCGGTTTTGTTATGGTTATACTCTTTATGATTGTGTATTACCGTGCGGCTGGTGTGATTGCAAATATTGCTCTTGTTGCAAACCTCTTTATTATCCTAGCGGTGATGGCGCTCTTTGGAGCGACTTTAACCTTACCAGGTATGGCAGGAATTGTTTTGACGGTCGGGATGGCCGTTGATGCCAATGTTATTATCTCTGAGCGTATTCGAGAATTTCTCTATCAGGGAATGTCCATACATAAAGCTATCGAAGAGGGCTATGATAATGCAATGAGTGCTATCGTAGATGCAAATATTACAACACTTATTGCAGCGATTGTTTTATATGCTTACGGAAGTGGAGCTGTAAAAGGTTTTGCTATTACTATAAGTATAGGTATTTTAGCTTCTATGCTTACTGCTATTTTAGGAACACACGGTATCTATGAGATGCTAGAGTCTAAAATCCAAAAATCCAAAGACCTTAATTTTTGGTTTGGCGTAAAGAAGGGGGCGTAGATGGAATTTTTTAAATATACAAAAACATATGACTTTATGAAGATGTCTAAAAAGACAATTTTTATCTCTATCGTTATGGTCTTGACCTCTTATATACTTCTTTTTGTTGATGGTCTCAATTATGGTGTTGATTTTGCGGGTGGAACAATTGTTCAAGTAAAATATGACTCTCCTGCGAATATAAAAGAGATACGCGAAACATTAAAAGGAGATCCTCTTTTTAAGGGTGCAAGTATTACTGAGTTTGGCTCACCTGAGGAGATTATTATTCGTCTCTCTGGAAGCTCTCAGAGTATCTCAAATGATGTAGGTGATGCCACTACAAAAGCCTTAGCAGGAACAGGAAATTTTGAGATTCGTCGTGTTGATATGGTTGGTCCAAAAGTTGGAAATGAACTGCGTGAGCAGGGTTTAATGTCACTTATTTTAGCTACAATTGGTATTTTAATTTATGTTGCTTTTCGATTTGAATGGCGTTTTGCTGTAGCATCTATTATCGCTTTAGTACATGATATCTCTATTGCTATTGGGGCTTTGGCACTTTTTCAAATTCCTGTAAACCTTGATGTTTTAGCTGCTCTGCTTACAATATTGGGGTATTCGCTTAATGATACGATTATCGTTTTTGACCGTATTCGTGAGGGTGTTGTAAAAATTAAATCTGCCATTCTTAGTGATGTTATCAATGAGTCAGTTACGCGTACACTATCGCGTACTACCTTGACATCATTAACAACATTTTTTGTTGTATTGACGCTCTACTTCTTTGGTGGTGAAATTATTAATGCTTTTGCATTTACACTATTAGTGGGTATCATTGTGGGAACATATAGTTCTATCTTTGTTGCATCACCAGTTCTTTTACTCTTTGGTTTTGATATCAAAGGGTATCGTGCTCGTTTAGCTGAAAAAGCAAAGCGTGAGGCTGAAAAAGAGAAAATGCGTGCGCAATATGAACAAGGAACTGTGTAGCAGTTTTATAAAATAATTTAGGAGAGAGATATGGATTGGGGAAAAGTAATTTATGTGTTTTTCACATTAATGAGTTTAACATCAACAGCGGGCTTTTTATACGAGCATAATTCGATGATCTTGTTTGTTGCAGCTAGTCTCAATCTTGTCTCAACAATATTAAAAATAGGTGTGCGAAATCTACTCTCAGCAGAACTTTTCGCAAGTTCACTTGTAGCAGATATTCACCTTATTCCTGCTTTTATCTATTATGAAATTATTGGCAATATGGAGTGGGCAATAGCACTTGCTATTGGTGCGCTTATCGCAAATATTTTCTCTATTATTTTAGTCTTTATTGAAAGCTCTAAGGTTCGAGAAGAGTATTAATTTTTTTTAAGCCACTCGGCTTAAACAATTCCCTTACATGTAACAGGAGAATCTAGTGGAATACAATCCCTTAAAAATCGAAAAAAAATGGCAAAAATTTTGGGCAGAAAATCGCTCTTTTGAGCCTCAAGAAGATTATAGCAAAAAGAAAAAATATATTTTAAGTATGTTCCCGTTTCCTAGTGGGCGTCTGCATATGGGGCATGTGCGTAATTATAGTATTGGCGATGCTTTTGCGCGTTATTACCGTCAGCAAAATTATAATGTCTTACATCCAATCGGCTGGGATAGTTTTGGCATGCCTGCTGAAAATGCGGCTATCAAAAATGGGGCGCATCCGAAAAAATGGACCTACGATAACATTGATTATATGCGCAAAGAGCTTGCTACTTTAGGACTCTCTTTTTCAAAAGAGCGAGAGTTTGCTACTTCTGATGAACTTTACACAAAATTTGAGCAGGGCTTTATCATTGATATGTTTGAAAAAGGTCTGCTTTATCGTAAGCAAGGTTTTTTAAACTGGTGCCCGCACGATATGACTGTTTTGGCAAATGAGCAAGTCGTTGATGGGCGCTGTTGGCGTTGTGATACTGATGTGGTTCAAAAAGAGATGTTTCAGTATTATTTGAAAATTTCTGATTATACTGACGAGCTTTTAGATGATTTGAATAAGCTTGAAAAAGGGTGGCCTAAACAAGTTTTAACTATGCAAGAGAATTGGATAGGAAAATCAAATGGTTTAGAATTTGATTTAAGATTTGATAAACAATCGCAAGAGAAGCTGAGGAGTTCTTTTAAATCTTTTAGTGTCTTTACAACTCGCCCTGATACGATTTGTGGAGTGACATACTCCGCCTTGGCACCAGAACATGAGATAGTTTCATACATGCTTGAAAATAATCTTTTAGATGATGAAACCGCTAATGCTATTAAAGCAATGAAAAATGCCAACGCCATTGACAGACAAAAAGAGAAGTCAGGAGTAGCACTAAATATCTCTGTTGTGCATCCTTTGAGTGGGAAAAGCATTCCTGTATGGGTGGCAAACTTTGTGCTTATGGATTATGGAAGTGGGGCAGTTATGGCTGTGCCTGCGCATGATGATAGAGATTATGATTTTGCTAG
>CAMZLS010000029.1 GCA_947311765.1 uncultured Helicobacteraceae bacterium | reverse complement strand
GTAAGAAGGTTTTTTGATATCATAGATACGAAAAAGAATAAAACTTAAAATTATCTGCACAAGAGTACCATTGCTTACATGTAAGAGTGTATCTACTTGAACTTGAATACCCGGTGCTATAGCTAAGGCGAGCCACATTCCAACTAGTTCATCAATAACAATACGTTTATCATCATGAGTCCTAGTTTTCGCTTCATAAGAGTCAATCATTTTTACACCAGCAAGCATAGCTAAGAGTGCTGCGTAAAAGAGTGTCTCCTCACCTAGATAAATTAAGATCAAAACACCCACAATCAAAGAGATAAATGAACCAGCAGTCCCAGGTGCTTTTGGAATAAGACCACTATAGCCTACGGTGATAAAAAACCAATTCATGTAATACCTTTTATGTAAGAGATGTTGTTTGATAGAGTTTAATAAGCTCGATGTATAAATCATGCTCGCTATGACTCTCAAGAAGTCCTGTATGGGGGATTAAATCATTGTATAATTTCTCAATATTTTCAAATCTATTTGGAAAAAGAGAAGTTAAAATGATTGAAGAGAGCTCTTTTCTAATTAAAACCGTAGGGGGAAGCATGCCTAGTTTTAGGAGTTTCAATATAGACTCTGACGCGTAAGATGTGTGATGATGGTTTCCGTGAGGACAGGTTTGTGTGCTGACAAGCGTAGTGCACTCATTACAGTAAACATATTGACTCGTCATATCAACAGTGATATCAATTCCCTGCATCTGACTTAAGAGTGTATTGTCAAGATTACGATTATAGTAGATATTCGCACCTGCATGATTATGACCAATTTTTAAAATATCGCACCCATAGTTTTTAGCAACAATAGCGTCAAGTATAATCTCATTGAAGCCACCAAAAATATAACTTGTTTCTAAGGGTATAATTAAAACACGATTTTTAGGTAGAAAGTTATCAATAAAATAGGATAAAACATGCTCTCGTAGCTCGTATGAAAGGTCAGCATCATTGTAAGGGCGTAATAAAAATATAACCAATAAGTCAGTACTCTCTAATGTTTGGCGAATAAGGCGCTCATGTGCACGATGGAGAGGGTTAAGTGCCATCATAATGGCAGTTGTTTCTTTTGCGTCAATATTTTTTTTAGCTTCTAGTATCTTTTTCTTTTTAAGAAGAAATTTATTATGTTCAATATTGTATTCGCCACTAATAGCATACTTTCCTAAACGTTTGTATTTTGAAATAATGCCAGGATGTTCAGCATTATCGGTGCCATACATATGAAGGAGGCGTTCTTTTGGGTTGATAGTAAAAATCTCATCAACGCAAATATCGCCAACTTTTATATTATTACAGATTAAATCAAGGATTTCACCTTGCTTGGCAGAACTAAGGATAGCTTCGTTTACACTACCACCTGGAGAAAAGATAAAAGGAAAAGGAAAGCTGATACCATTGACAAGTTGTGTTTTACTTACCTCTTTCATCTGTGCTTCATTCATCAAAGCGGTGACAGGGTAGAGCAAGCCTGCTTTTAGGAGTGCAAGAGCAGAAAATGCCTCTTCATCAATAAAAAGGGTTCTATTTTTTCTTAACGATGCCATACTTTTTCCGTTTTTCCCAGAGACTTTTTCTTGAAATTCCTAAACGCTTAGAAAGTTCAGTATCAGGAAATTTATGTTGATAATTTAAGACAATATATTTTACATAATCTTCAATGGGTAAGATATCTCCATGTTCAAAAACCTGATTATGACTTTTCATCTCTATAACATCAAAATTAATATCAGAAACTTTTTCAGTACTTGAGACTATAGCTTTCCGTTTAGAAATGAGGTTGAAAAAAGTCAAGTGATCACTTTTTTTTAAGGTTTGAAAATCGTTTATGTAGATAATAGTAGTTTCAGGTACTGTTGTGATTTCGTGAAGTGCCTTATTGGAAGTAAGCGAAATAAAATGAAGATGAGCCTGCTTATTTTCTGCGTATTTAAAAGCAAAGGCATCGCACTGCTTTTGATTGCTACATGTAACAAAAAGAGGAAGCGAGAAGGAGAAGTCTTGCTCATTTATTGTGATAGATTGAAAGGCATGATTTAAGTAGTTTTCGTAAGTTGTATTTAGATGCTTTAGTCTCTCATAGTTTTGAAAATGCTCTATTTTACGAATAAGATCTTCAATCATAAAAGGTTTTTGTATATAATCTTTTGCACCAGCGCTAAGAGGTTTTGAGACAGTGTCATTACTGATATATGAAACCATAAGAATAACAACAGCATCTTTGTATGCATTAATAATAGGATAAAAATCTTGACCATTAATGCTAGTTGATAAAAGTACAACATCATAAGCGCTTCCGTGAAATGCCTCTTTGATAGAACTAAAATTATCACATTGGTGTCCTAGTTCTGTAAGCTTCGCTGAAATGCTTTGCGCCAAATAAATCTCATTTTCTAATATCAATATCTTCATTCTTCTGTTGTCCAGTCAAAATAATATAGTGAGGCTGTAGCATATACGCCAATACCCTCTTTTCTTCCGATAAAGCCAAGCTTTTCGGTTGTTGTTGCTTTAATATTTACACGTCCTTGAGGGAGTTGCATCACCTCTGCTAAAACTCGACGCATCTCATCTTTATAAGATGACAGACGAGGAGTTTCTGCTGCAATAGTAATATCAATATTAGCGATCTCAAAGCCAAAATCACGCAGTTTCCTTATCGTTACATGTAAGAGTTTTTTAGAGTCAATTCCAGCATATTTATTGTCATTATCGGGAAATAACATACCAATATCACCAAGTCCCGCAGCCCCTAAAAGTGCATCTATTAAAGAATGAATGGCAACATCTCCATCACTATGGGCTTTAAAACCAAAAGGCGAGTCAATACGAACACCACATAAAACCATTGGTTTTGCATCTTCAAAAGCATGAATATCAAAACCATTGCCTATTAGGCTAACCTTTGAAGGCTTTTTAAGACAAGTAAGTGCTAATAAATCACGAACATAAGTGATTTTATGCGCACCCAATGTCCCTTCTATAAGTTTACGCGAACCACCATTGGCTACAATGGCACTGCTTTCATCAGTAAATTCACTTTCACTTTGGAGAGCTTCTTTTAATTTTTGGCTAAGAGAAAGCTGAGGCGTCTGGAGTAGTTTAACATTTTCACGCGCTATTGTTTCATTATGATACACAACCGTATCAGTGACACTAAGCGCCGGAACGATAACATCTGCATTCTCTTTACAAGATATTAGTTTCTCAATTAAGCTAAAATCAACGCAAGAACGAGCTATATCACTTACCATGACATATTTTGATGTAACAAGCTTAAGTGCGTTGTTGAGCGATTCTTGTCTAGTGCTACCACCTGAAACAATCTTTTCATCACAAAGCATCTGCATAAATTTTACTTCATCTCTATGTGCAGTGATAACGATATTTTTAAAAAAACCGCTTTTTTTGAGTCTATTGGTAACATATAGCCATAATGGATCATGCTCTATTCGAAGCCACTGCTTTTTAACAGGAAGCTCAAAGCGACTTGAATCCCCTGCCGCAAGTAGAATAAGTGTTAAATCAGACAAATGTATCCCTACTTAGTTAAACTGTTACGAAATTATACACTAGCAAGCTTTTTTTTATCTTGTTATTGTAATATTGCACTAAGGGTATTTCTGAAAAACCTAGATACTCTCAGTCTAGGGTTTTCAGAGGTGCCCTTAAAGTAATTTGAAAAATATAAACGAGTTTTTAAAACAACACTATTTTTTTGGATAGCTGAATATATTACGAAAAAAGAGAAGGAGAACATTATGAGAACATCATGGCTTGAAAAGCGCAAGAATGATAAAGTTCGCACTCAAATGTTTTATGCCAAGCAAGGTATTATAACTGAAGAGATGGAGTATGTCGCTAAGATAGAAAATCTTGAAGCAGAATTGGTTCGTAGTGAGATAGCGAGAGGGCGATTAATCATTCCTGCAAATGTAAATCATGTCAATCTTGAGCCAATGGCAATAGGAATTGCATCTACATGTAAGATAAATGCTAATATCGGCTCATCCGCTATCGCTTCTGATGTAGAGGGTGAGATTGAAAAAGTGCAAGTTTCTCAACATTATAAGGCAGATACTGCTATGGATCTCTCCACAGGTGGTGATTTAGATGAGATCCGTAAAGGCGTTATTGCTAACTCAAAAATCCCTATTGGTACAGTGCCAATCTATCAGATTTTACATGATGTTAATAATAAGATTGAAGATTTAAGCATTGAAGTAATGTTAGATGTTTTAGAACGCCAAGCTAAACAGGGTGTGAGTTATTTTACTATTCATGCAGGTTTTTTACTAGAGACTATGCCAAAAGTTGCAAAACGTAAGATGGGTATAGTGAGTCGTGGTGGTTCACTGATGGCTGCATGGATGATGCATTATCATAGAGAAAACCCTTTTTACTCTGCTTATGATGATATCTTAGATATCTGTGCAAAATATGATGTTTCTCTCTCTCTTGGTGATTCACTCCGTCCTGGTTGTTTGGCTGACGCTTCTGATGATGCGCAGTTAGGTGAGCTTAAAGTGCTTGGTGATTTAACACTTCGTGCTTGGGAGAAGAATGTTCAAGTGATGATTGAAGGTCCTGGACATGTTCCTTTGAATCAGATAGAGCGCAATATGAAAATCCAACGCGAGCTTTGCCATGAAGCACCTTTTTATATCTTAGGACCATTAGTTACTGATATTGCCGCAGGTTATGATCATATCTCTTCTGCTATTGGTGCGGCAGTTGGTGGGTGGCATGGAGCTTCAATGCTTTGCTATGTTACACCAAAAGAGCATTTAGGTCTGCCTAATGCAGATGATGTTCGTGAAGGTATTATCGCTTATAAAATAGCTGCGCATGCAGCAGATATCGCTCGCGGACGTAAAGGTGCGCGTGATGTTGATGATGCTATGAGTGATGCGCGGTATGGTTTTGATTGGGAGAAACAGTTTGAACTAGCACTCGATAGTGAACGGGCTCGTGAGTATCACGATGAGACATTGCCCCAAGATGTATTTAAAGAGGCAGAATTTTGCTCTATGTGTGGACCGAAGTTTTGTTCTTATAAAATTACTCAAGAGATTATGGAAAATCCAGAAGCTATTGAAAGAATTGCACAAGAAGCGAAGTTAGCGCAAGCTTAAACCTTGAACTTAATTTAAATAAGATAATTTTTGTCTTATTTAAATTATGCTAAAGTTCTAAAAAATAAACTATAGGAAAATTAATGACAAAAGATATTGCAGAATCAGCCTTAGATAAAGTAACTTACCCAGGGTTTGCTAAAAGTATTGTGGCTTTTGGGTTTGTAAAAGATATTACCATTACGGATAAAAATGTAGCAGTTGAAGTAGATATTAGCTCAAGTGCTCCAGAAGTTGCACATCAGATTACTCAAGAGGCGACAGAAGAACTTAAGCGCGCTGGAGCGGATGAAGTTGTTATTAGTATTAATGCACCTAAGATACCTCGCGAAAGCTCGTCTAAGGGTAAAAACATTGCTCCACAGGTGAAAAACTTCATCATGGTAAGTTCTGGGAAAGGTGGTGTTGGTAAATCAACTGCCTCAGTTAATTTAGCAGTTGCTCTTGCAATGCAAGGCAAAAAAGTAGGACTTCTAGATGCTGATATCTATGGTCCAAATATTCCTCGAATGATGGGTCTTGAAGATACTCAACCAGACATCGAAGGAAACAAGGTTATTCCATTAAAAGCATATGGCATTGAGATGATGTCTATGGGTTCATTGATGGAAGATGGTCAATCATTAATTTGGCGTGGCTCTATGATTATGAAGGCAATTGAGCAATTTTTACGTGATATTCTCTGGTCAGAACTTGATTGTTTAGTAATTGATATGCCCCCAGGAACAGGTGATGCGCAACTGACACTTTCACAAAGCGTACCAGTAACCGCAGGTGTCACTGTAACAACACCTCAGATGGTTGCACTTGATGATTCACGCCGTTCTTTAGATATGTTTAAAAAACTTAATATTCCAATCGCTGGAATTATTGAAAATATGAGCGGGTTTATTGCTCCAGATACAGGCGTAGAGTATGATATCTTTGGAAAAGGTACAACAGAACCAGTAGCTAAAGAATTTGACACGCATATCTTAGCCAATATCCCTATTGAGCCTGCAATCCGCACAGGTGGAGACACTGGAAAACCTATCACTTATTTTGCTCCAGAGTCTGAAACTGCAAAACGCTATATGGCTGCAGCAGAAGATGTATGGGCACAGATTGAAAAAATCAATGCTGATGGTGGAGTAGATAACCAAGCTATTCAGCCAACAACCCCTCCAGGTGTTTCGGCATGTTCAACTGCTGCTCAACCACAACAAGCACAACATTCATGCGGTGAAGGCAGTTGCGGCTGTCATTAATCTCAATCCTTACATGTAAGCACTAATTACTTACATGTAAACCTCTCAGATTTTTCTCGTTCCATCTCTCCTGGGGCGGAATGCATGCTGTAACTAAACTTCAAAAACAAAAATATTTTAAGCTACTGTTTCAAGCTGAACTTAAAACTTACACCCCTACCGTTAAATCTCCACTCTTAATGACTCCAAAAAAAGTGGATATTCAATCACAGGGGTGTAACCGTATTGCTTTGTTATTTTTGAAAAACTCTCTTAACGGTTGCCCTGCCAGAGAAGTAAAAAAATTATTCGGAGTAATATACCCCATTTTACCATTAGTATTTAATAAATAATGTCCTAACTCAAAGAAAGCAAAATATGTATTAAATGTTCCTTTTAGAGTAGTTTTAAAATTTTCTACTAAATAATTTCTGGTAAATTGCTCTAAATCCTGAAATTTTACATATGGAGGATTGCCAACAACAATATCAAATTTTAAATCTATTTTTTCTGTTAAACTATTTTGACAAAATAGATTAAAATCCTCTTCTTTTAAGACTTCTTTATTTATAAGTCCATACAATGATAGCAAAATTTTAGCTCTTTTGATGTTATACGATAATAAGTCATAGCCATATATATTCTCTTGTATAATTGCTGCAATGGACTTATTGTATTTTTTTTAAAGTAGTCAACTAATCCAATTAAAAAAGCTCCGCTACCACAGCTAGGATCAACACATCGGTCAGAGACTTGTGGAGAAACTTCATCTATTATAAAATCTACAATAGTAATAGGTGTAAAAAAAGCACCATTTAATTTTTTATCATTACTTGGTATCAGTAATTCAAGATAATTCTCTAAAATTTTTATACTATCAATATTAAGTTTACTTACTTGTTCAAGCAAATTATTATTTATGCTAAAACTCAATATAGATTTAATAAATAAACTATTTTTATAATTAATATTATTATTTTTAATAAAACTTAATATTATATGTTGTTCAATAAGTTCTATATTGTGGTCTTTTAAAATAGAATTAAATTCTTTTTTTTTGAAACATTACGATTCCTTGTTGTAAATTACATTTTACTGATTCTACAATAAAAAAATAGATTAACCATTAAATATTTCAATTTGTAATATTATTGAGTCTCATAACGACTGAACTGAACGATAATTTTCCCGCTAGGGTAAATTATTCGTTCCTGTGTTTTGTTGTGCTTTTATCGTATAATAAACCTCATATTTATTTGGTATAAATTCCAATTTTT
>CAMZLS010000028.1 GCA_947311765.1 uncultured Helicobacteraceae bacterium | reverse complement strand
GCAGTTTTAGAAAAAGTCATCGCATCACCAAGAGGAATATGTGCGATATTATAAAAAAAAGCCAAAAGTGCTACAAATCCCATTAATCCACGAAAAAAGAGTAAAAAAGGCTTGCCACCCTTGCTCTTCATAGGATTTTTCAGAAGCATCGCCCCAATCAGAACGACACCAAAAACATTTCTAAAAAAGACAACTTCAAGTGAACTCATAGATTCAGATGAGAGTTTTGCAAAGGCTCCCATGATGGCAAAAAGAAACGATGAGAGCAACATATAGCGAACACCGAGGTCAATTTTGTTTAATTTATCTTTCATTAGGCTCTTTGCATGTAAAATATGTGAGGGCAACTCTAAAAACCCTAAATACTCTCAGGGTTTTTAGAGTTGCCCTATAATTATACACAAGGCTTATTAGGATGACATCAATTATTGTTTATGGAATTATTATTTATATACTTTTTAGAGTTTACAGGGGCTATAAGCGTTTTGAGAGAGTCTATTATTCACAAAAGCAGTTTCAAAATTTCAATCTTACAAAAGAAGCATTGCACTCTAGTGAACTTGGGCTTTTTATCGCACTTATGGCTAAGGTTGCAAAAGCTGATGGTCGCGTTCATGAACTTGAAGCGGAGCTTATCTCCAATATGCTCAATGACATCTCTAAAGTTTTTCCTCAAAAAGATCAAGCCAAATCTTATCTTAAAGAGATTTTCAATGAAGAAAAAGAGATTACTAATAATATAGACCAAGTGGCTTCTGCTCTCTATATTGCAATCCGTAACGATAAACAAAAAACACATATGATGTTAATGTTTCTTATCAATTTAGCATTTATAGATGGGGAGTATTCACGCCAAGAAGAGCGTCTTATTATGAAGATAGCTGCTTTCTTACATGTAAGCCAAAATGAGCTTGATGCAATGCTTGAGAGATTTACGCAGATGCACTCTGGTATCGTTACGCAAAGCTCGCTTGAAGATGCTTACAAGCTCTTAGAAGTAGAACAAGATGCTTCACTTGATGCTGTAAAAAAAGCGTACAGAAAAGCTGTGAAAAAACATCACCCTGACTTAATGAAAGCACAAGGCAAAGATGATGCTTATATCGAAAAAGCAACACAAAAAGTTCAAGAGATTAATGCTGCGTATGAGATGATTAAGAAGGTGAAAGGATAAAAGAGTCTAATGATTCTTTTGTATCTTAGTGTCTGATTTTAATGTAAAACTCCATATAAGTATTATGGTGGCTATAACTGCTCCTGTAACATAGTATGTCATAAAGACCCCTTTTTTATTATTTTATATCCAACTACATAAAGAACCACAAATGTATAAGCACTTAATCCAACCGCCATATAATTCAAATGTTCATCTTTTAAATATACATTGATAACTGATAATGCTGTAAAAAGATTAGCAAACGCAATAATTCCTTTGCCAATCTCTTTTAATGCTTCATTGTCTTTTTTCATAATTCAATTATATCTTAATATCTAAAAGCGAAAGCTATTCTTTTTGCCAGGTTGCTCTATAAGCACATGATGCGCTTTGATATATAAAACAGCTCCAGTACATTTTTCTAATATCTTGATATAAATTGCTTTTTTAGATGCAGGGTCATAATCTACTGCTTCAATAGGGTCTTGCAAACTTAAAAACTTACACCCATTAGCGAGCGCATACCTATTTAAAGCGATAAAATCATCATCATATTATAACCTCCATGCTAGGACAGGCTATTGATTCGACAATAACCTTATCCGCTAGAAGAGTTGAAGCACTATATAAAAGCAATAAAAGTAATTTTTTCAAGCATTAATCCGTGTAATATTTAAAAATCATACTTGCATAGATATTCATCATCTGATCTACTGTATATGTGCGTGACATTGTATTGCCAGTCTCTTTATCGGTGTAGTACTGTCTGTTTTTTGCATTGATATTTAGATAACGAAGCCCCACTTCAAAGCCAAGTTTTTCATGAATCTCATAATTAAATCCAACATCTCCACCAAAATAGGGATCAGAATACTCATAACTTTTCCCTATAGAACTATCAACAACTTTTAAATTCATCAAGCCACCATTAACTCCAAAAAAGAAGTTAAAATCTCGTGAGATAAACATCAGATACTGAAAACTTCCACCCATAGAGTTTGCATAATCAAAAGCACCCCCCACTTGATAGTATTTAGCATCCAAGAAGATACGAAACTCTTCAGACTCTGCACCAATTTTAAGACCCAATATACCAAAATCTTCACTAGTGCTTGTACGACCCATATTGATATTATCTTCATTCGCCGCACTGTAATCAAACTGCCCATAACCTGTCTCTACACCAACTATCGCTTTCGTTGTTCCGCCATAGGCAAACAAGCCTGTACTCATCAATAACGCTAATAACACTTTTTTCAAATTCACTCCTTAATGTTGTAATTCTGTTCCCACAACAGAATCACTTATCGTAACTGAACCATCAGCAGTTCCACCTGCACATGAATAACTAATAAATGCAACTCCACCATTTTCACAATTTCTGTAATCATTTCTAACTGGGTTTGTACAATATGCACCATCTCCCGTAACTGTTAATTCAAATCCACCAAAATTACCATTATAATACCACTCTTTTGTATCTTTTAACTTCCATGAAAAAATATATCCTGGAGTTAAAGGGGAGCCTAATGGAATCGTATAAGAGTTTGGATACGGTTCAAGCTCATGCCCACGCAGAGTCACTTTTTTCGCTTCTCCCACGCGCGCTGTTACATCCGTAGCACCTAAAACATCCCCAATAAGATTTGCATACACCACAATATCCTTACCAGTTAAATAGTAATCGTATGGCAACTTTATACGTGCATATCCGCTTGGGTCAACCTTATAAGTACCATCATCAGATTCTGTGGTAAGTACCCACTCCTGACCAAATTTACATGTATCTTGTCTAAAGTTGTTTCCTATTGCAAAACCCATATCAAAGCCATTAGAAGGATCATCATATTTCTCATCTAAAATAAATGTATCAGTTGCCGAATCAAGAGAATCAATATCCCATTTTCCAGATTTTTGATACACATAGCCATCTCCAAAACTTACAAATACATTATTGAAAGTATCAACACTCGAAGTATCATAATTAATAGTATTGCCAATAGTCACTTGAGATTGTGTGGCAGAATAATTACTAATATCTGCATCATTTCTTAAGGCAATAAGGTTACCATTATAAAGTTCGCTATTAGTAAAATGTGCAGTCACTGGTATAGGTGTATATGTTCCATCTCTCGTTGCTTGTACAGCAGTTTGAATAGTCGAATACACAGCTGCATCTTTAACATAACCAACAATCGCCCCTACATGTATGGAAGGGCTTGTATTTACAGGATTGTTATATTTATCAGTGAGTTTCACACTAAAAATCTCAATAAACTGTGAATGCTCTGCATCTTGGTTAGTAGCAACATAGCTTATGCTCATCGCTGTTGGAGGTCCAGAATAGATAATAACATTGAAGATTTTTTCGATGGTTTGGCCTAGCCCATTAGCATCTGTAAAGTCAACACTTACTTTTATAGGGAGTACCCCAGATTTTTTCTTACTTGTAACACTAAAGTTTGCATTAATTCCTTCAATCAATAATGGAGCAGCATTGCCTAAAGTATCATTAATATCAGCAATCAGCGGATTTAAATTTGTGATAGTATAGTTTGCATCACTTAGGAGTTTATTACCATCTTCATCAGTAACTGCAACTGTGAAAGTTTTACTCTGCTCAAGTCCCATAGTGTTATTGCCATCTGATGCAGACATATTTAAAACATAATTGGTCAAAATGATCTGATTAGGGTCAGGATTCATTCTTATATCTACATTTGCACTTGCAGCACTTCCTACGCTATCGTGATAAAAAGTAAAAGCTAAAACATCGCTTCGCCCTGCTAGGTCACTTGGAGCATTATAATTAAAATTAGCTACTCCGTTTACACATGGCACTGATAGTTCAGAGAATGAGCCAACATCAATACCTTGGGAAGCTTCAACTGGGTATTGTATCTTCACATTGCCGCCATTAAATGGATTATTATCTGCACCAAATACACGAGTTCTAATTGTCACCACTTCACTATTTTTCGTGATATTCACTTCAGATCCATTGAGAACGATAAGTTTATCTGCGATAGGGTTGTTAACATCTGGTTTAGGAGTGTATTTTACAATTACGTCATCAGAAGTACTTCCTGAGAAAAATGAGAAAGTTTGATCTGCGATATTGACGAGTGGTGTTGGTGCAGTAAAGCTGAAGTTTGCGGTACCATTTGCCCCAATCTCTGCTGTTGCAGGGGACATTGTACCAACATTTAGTGTAGCTACTGAACTTGGATAGTGTACATTCACCGTACCAGAAGTTGCAGGAATTGTTCCTGCTGAATCCGTAAAAGCAAGAACTTGTATAGTAACACTCTCTCCACTTGTTCCTACTTCAACATCTTTATTGACAACAAGTTTTCCAATCGTTGGCTCTGCAACACCAGGATCAGGAGCAAAAGTTACTTTCCAAGTAGCACTATAGCTTGTATTTTCTTTAAATCTAAAGGTAAATATTGCCGATCCAGCACTTAAAGGATTTGGACCTGTATAAGAAAATGAAGCGATACCATTTACTATCTCTACTTCTCTTTGACTAAAATATCCATCACGCGCACCATTTGGATTTAAAACCTCCACTGTTCCGCTCTGAAGTGCTAGTCCATTTTCATCTGTCACAATAACCGTCACAGGAACAGATTCAGAGCTATTACTCACTGATACAGAATATGGACTCACCGATAAACGCGGAGTTGCGCTAGTACCGCCTCCAAAATTAACACTTAGGGTTGCTGAAACACTAGGATTAGTTTTATCGTATATTTTAAAATTTGCTGGTGATACTGTAGCAGCATTAACGATATCTACTGGTGCAGTATATGTAAAAGTTCCTACCCCATCTGCGATACTCACTTCAGCGGGAACAGTTCCTGCATCGACATTGCCCGTAGAAGGGTATTGGATTAAAACTTTTCCATTAGTAACTGCTGTATTATCAAGCTTCAAGCCTCGAATTGTAATACTTTTTGTCTCTTCAGATTTTGTGATATTTATCGTAGATTCTGAGAGGATTAGCTTAGATATTGGGTC
>CAMZLS010000027.1 GCA_947311765.1 uncultured Helicobacteraceae bacterium | reverse complement strand
TTTGCAGTTCAAGTGCGTCATTGGCAGCGTACTGAAGTCTATGAGTGTGAAGAGTTCTTTGCAAAAGGTCAGAAAGGCTCTTCTGCAATGCCACATAAACGCAATCCTATCCTAACAGAAAATATAACAGGATTAGCGCGTATGATTCGAGCCTATGCTATCCCAGCTATGGAAAATGTTTCACTCTGGCATGAGCGTGACATCTCACACAGTTCTACTGAGCGTTTTTGGTTACCAGATGCTTTCATTACTACTGATTTTATGTTACACCGTATGAATAATGTTATAGCCAATCTCACGGTATTTCCAGAAAATATGATGAAAAATTTAAACCTCACAGGTGGTCTAGTTTTCTCACAACGTGTTTTATTAGAGTTGCCACTTCAAGGTGTTTCACGTGAAACAGCTTATAAAATTGTTCAACGCAATGCTATGAAAGTTTGGGAAGGTTTACAACAGGGCGAACCTGTTTTAAATGAAGCTGGAGAGAGTCTCTATCTAGGCTATCTGCTTGCTGATGAAGAGTTACGTGAAAGCTTGGGTGAAGAGCAGATCCGTGAATGTTTTAACTATGATTACTATACGAAAAATGTTGATAAAATTTTTCAACGAGTTTTCAAATAATCACGCTAAAATACCTATATTATTTATAGCCCAAGGAAAAATATGATTTCAATTATCAAGCGTAATGGTCGTAGTGAACCTCTTGATATTACAAAGATACAGAAATACACATCAGCAGCTGTTAAAGGACTTTCAAATGTAAGTCAAAGTGAACTTGAGGTTGATGCGCAAATTCAATTTCGAGATGGTATTCACAGTGATGAGATACAGAAAACTCTTATCAAAACAGCTGTGGACAAGATAGATATAGACCAACCAAATTGGACTTTTGTAGCTTCACGACTTTTTCTTTATGATGTGTATCATAAGGTAAATGGTTTTACAGGTTATTGTAGTTTAGAAAATTACTTTATAAGAGGTGAAAAAGAGGGACGCATTCTTTTAGGCTTGAAAGAGATGTATGATCTTGAAAGACTTGAAAAGCATATAAAACCAGAGCGTGATTTGCAGTTTAATTACTTGGGTATCAAAACACTGTATGACCGTTATCTTATCAAAGATCGTAAAGGCCATGCTATAGAGTTACCGCAACATATGTTTATGGCTATCTCTATGTTTCTAGCTCAAAACGAAAAAGATAAGCATGAGTGGGCAATTAAGTTTTATGACATGATTTCAAAATTTGAAGTGATGTTGGCAACTCCTACGCTTTCAAATGCACGAACAACACGCCATCAGCTTAGTTCATGTTATATAGGTTCAACCCCTGACAATATAGAGGGGATATTTGACTCCTATAAAGAGATGGCACTGCTTTCAAAATTTGGTGGTGGTATTGGCTGGGATTGGACAGGTGTTCGTTCTATGGGTTCTTCTATTGATGGACATAAAAATGCAGCAGGTGGCACAGTGCCATTTTTAAAAATTACAAATGATATCGCTATTGCGGTTGATCAACTCGGCACTCGCAAGGGTGCGATAGCTGTCTATCTTGAACCATGGCATATAGATATTCATGACTTTTTAGATCTGAAGAAAAACTCTGGCGAAGAGCGTCGTCGTGCGCATGATCTTTTTCCTGCAATGTGGCTCAATGATATCTTTATGAAACGAGTTTTAGAAGATGGTATCTGGACACTTTTTGATCCTTATGATGCTAAAGAACTTACAAACCTTTATGGTGAAGCGTTTGAAAAACGTTATCTTGAGTTAGAGAATGATGAGTCTATTATAAAAGAGAAGCTTAAAGCAAAAGATTTGTGGAAGAAAATACTAACAAGTTATTTTGAGTCAGGAACACCATTTATCTGCTTTAAAGATAATGCTAACAGAGCTAACCCTAATGAGCATTATGGGATTATCAGAAGCTCAAACCTCTGTACAGAAATCTTTCAAAACACAGAGCCAAACCATTACCTTATCAAACTCAAGTTTGAAGAGGGTGATTTTGTAACATATGAAGAAGATGAGTTAGTAAAACTTGATAGCAGCATAGAAAAACAAGCTAACAAGGTTACTGCCCTTGATTCACTCGGTGGTCGCCAAATCTATATCGTTGAAAAAGAGAAGGTAAATGGGGCAACTGCTGTTTGTAATTTAGCTTCTGTAAACTTATCACGAGTCAATACTCAAGAAGATATAGATCGCATTGTCCCTATCGCTGTTCGCGCTTTGGATAATGTTATTGACCTTAACTTTTACCCGCATGAAAAAGTAAAACGCACAAACATGAGAAGTCGTTCTATCGGTTTGGGTGTTATGGGTGAGGCACAGATGTTAGCAGAGCAGGGTATTGCTTGGGGAACACAAGAACACTTCGATAAAGTAGATGAAGTTATGGAAGCTGTTAGTTATAACTGCATCAAAGCATCATCAGACCTAGCAGTAGAAAAAGGTGCTTATCCAGAATTTGAGGGCTCAAAATGGAGTCAGGGTATTGTCCCGATGGATCATGCCAATGCAGAGGTAAGAAATCTTGTTGATCGTGGTGGATTGTTTGCTACTAACTATGATTGGGAAGCTCTACGCGAAAACATCAAAAATCAAGGTATGCGCAATGGTTATCTAATGGCTATCGCACCTACAAGCTCTATCTCTATCTTAACAGGTACCACACAAGCCATAGAACCTATCTATAAGCGTAAATGGTTTGAGCAGAACCTTTCAGGTCTTATTCCTGTTTGTGCGCCTAAATTAAGCCCTGAGACATGGGCATATTATACGCCAGCTTATGAATTAGATCAAACTATACTCATTAAAGCAGCTTCAATAAGACAAAAATGGCTAGACCAAGGTCAGAGTCTTAATATCTTTATCACACTAGATAAGGCAAGCGGGAAGTATCTGCATGAAATATATACTCTTGCTTGGAAGCTTGGTTTAAAATCAACTTATTATCTTCGTTCAGAGTCTCCTGAAGCGAGTACTAATATAGAAGATCGTTCTATGGAATGTGTAGGGTGCCAATAAAATATGAAACCCTTGGATTAAAACCTTATTTTAACGTTTTAATCCGATAAGAGTTTCTAGTAGAGTATCTGAAGTTGTAATGGTTTTACCATTAGCCTGATATCCACGCTGGATAATGATGAGATTTGTCAGTGATTTTGACAGATCCACATTGGAAGCTTCAAGAGCAGCTGATTGCATAAACCCACGTCCTGCTGTTGCGGCGCTACCAATAATAGGATCGCCTGAGTTGGCTGATTGGAGATAGATATTACTGCCATCAGCTACAAGACCTTCATTGTTGGCAAACTTCGCCATGCCTATCTTTGCTAATCCAAATGAACGCCCATTTGAAAATGAACCAACCAATGTACCACTTTGGTCAATTCTAATGCCAAGTAGATCACCGCCTGGATAGCCATCTTGAGAGATTCCACTTGTAGCTGATGGGTTATCAAAACTTGTAATTCCTTCAAAACCGTTTATCTTTCCAAAATCAAGAGTAACCGCTTGATTAGGTTTGGAACCATTATTTCCTGTAAAATCTATACTTGGTATCGTGTATCCAGCGATAGCACCTTGAGTGTCAAAATTTATTGTACCTGCGGGGTCTATAATATTTTGATTTGGCGACTGACCACCAATATCGCCAGGTTTTGGAACACTAACTATATAGTCCCATGAGCTCCCTTTGGTTGGGTCGCTAGATGCTTTTCTGTAATCTATCTTAAGTGTATGCTTACTCCCAAGTGAATCATAAATATCAATACTCGTAGAGTGTGTAGCCGCATTAACAGCTTGAGACTGCTTTGTTGATGTAGAACCAGCTATAATATTACCCGATAGTGTTAAAAAATTATTTGTGAATGTTTCATTTTTAACAGTATTTGAATCTTCAACTCCAGCTACAGCTATTGATAAATCACTAGCACCACCTGAGTTGTCAATCTCTACCTTACCTTGAGCGTTTACAGTAGCTACTGCACCAACTGATGCTGCGCTCACATGATTTTGAATAGCTTTACGTAAATCCGCAATGGTATTAAAATAGAAAACATTCGTACTATTTGATGCACTTCCATCGCTTTGAGGAGGTGTGTTTGCAGTACCACCTGCTCCCGTTCCTGCTGTATTAACATCAGTCGAGTTACTAGTAAAACGAAATTCTGCATAGTTAGCACCACCGTCAATGCTAAGAAGTATCCCATCACCACCTACGCCTGGTCCATTAGCAGCAGAAGCGAGGTTAAAAGCATCTCCAGCCGCACTAAACATAACGCCCATATCATCTACATAAGATTGATATGAAGCATCTGCAGTTGCTACTACTCGTCCATCAGCAAGTGTCAGGTCGCCATTAGAAGCCATTTTATAGCTAGGCCCATATTGTGATACATGGTCTCCTGAATTTAGATTAGCTTTTACAACCACTTCTGTTGAAGCATTTGCTGGTGTTGTCAAGCCTGGTTTGATCTGAATATTTGAGATTGGTGTAGTTGAGTCAACTTTTCCTGTATCTTTATCTCGAGACCAACCTTGTACAATAAAGCCATTATTGTCCACAAAATTACCAGATGCATCAAATTTAAAGTCTCCCGAACGAGAGTATTTATATGTATTTCCACCATCAGAACTCACAACAAAAAAACCGTCGCCTTGAATAGCAACATCAGTATTTTTATCAGTATTTTGAATAGAACCTTGAGAGTGGATGCGTGTTACAGAGTTGATAGATGTACCCAAACCAACCTGTACAGCATTTTTACCACCAAGGGCACCTTGTGGTGCGGTAGCTATCTGATTTGTCTGTGCTAAAAGGTCTGCAAAATTGGCACGAGAATATTTAAATCCTACAGTATTGACATTCGCAATGTTGTTAGATTCGACGTCCATTGCTATCTGGTGTGATTGTAAGCCAGAAACGCCAGAGAAAAGTGATTTTAACATTTTAAATCCTTTCTTTTAATAGTTAAGTATAAAATATAAAGCAATATGCGTTCCATCTTTTGTTTTAAGAAAAATAACGGCTTGTTTGAAGGTGTTAGGATGCGTTAGGCATCCATATTGAGAGCTTTTTGTATAAGTTCATCACCTGTTGTGACACTTTTTGCATTCGCACTGTAAGCACGCTGCATGATAATGAGCTCAGTCATTCCGACTTCCATCTGTACATTAGAGCTTTCAAGCTTGTGATTGATTATATTTGCGCCTAAGATACTCTTATTGTTAGCGTCTTTATAAAAAATTGCTTTTCCGCTATTGGAACTTTGTGCAAAATGAGTTCCACTATAACGATCAAGTCCTTGATCGTTTTGAAAATGAAAAAGAGCAATACTACCGACTGCACTTGAACGACTATTTGAGAATGATGCTATAATCTGTCCATCACGATTGATGTCATAACCAACAAGATCACCTCTATTGATTCCATTATCCACAGAATGAGATATTGTCGCTTCATTTGCTACTGATATAACACCATTACGGTCTGTTCCTAAATCTATAGAGATTAATTTTCCATTTCCATTATCAATACTTACTAGAGAATTTTGAAGTAAACCCCCAGTTGCTCCAAATGAAACATTCCCTGTCTCGCTTGAATAGACTGTTTTTCCATCAAGTGATTCAACAGTAGCACTGACATCCCAGCTCGTACCTTCTGTAGGCTGATTTTCACTTTGAGAAAAAAGAAGTTTTAATGCGCGTTTCTCGCCATCGGCTAAAATTACATTAGATCCCATCTGCTGATCAACATCCTCAATGCCGAGATTTCCATAAAAATTTATCTTGCTTGTAGGTGTGGCTGGATAGTAGAGATCTTTGGGAAAAGTTAAAGGAACTTGCTTCTGCACTTCTGTCAGCTCCACTTCGATTAGCTCTTGCGTCAATACCCCATTTTGGATATTAGAACCGATAGTACCAAGAACTTTAAAGCCCTCATTGCGTGATACTAGATTGTAATCTGCATCTGTTGTAAATGCACCTGAGCGAGTATAGAGAGTATTTCCATGGTCTGTGACTACACCAAACCAGCCATTGCCTTCAATTGCTACATCTGTACTAGAGTCTGTGAGCATAAGTGAGCCTTGAGACTGATCCATACTTATAGCAGTCACATAACTACCATAACCAATACTTTCTGAAAGGTTATTATTCATAGAATTTTTTCCCATAACATCATCAAAAATTGATGAAAACTCCGTAGTGTAGCCTTTAAAACCTACAGTATTGATACTTGCTAAATTATCTGCTGTCACATCAATTCCAGTCTGATGTGACTGCATACCGCTGACTCCTGAATAAAATGCCTGATTCATAACTTATCCTTGTGTCACTTCTTTTATATCCGTAAAAGGAATATACGAAGAGCCCAGTTTCACTAAGGTTTTTCCCTCATCAAAACGAACTGATTCAATAGGATAGAGACCTACGCGCGTCTCATGAGAAACACCCTCAGTATCACTGTATTTTGCAGTAATATAATAGATACCTTCATCCACACGATTTCCTGAAGAATCTTTTCCATCCCACTCAAAAGAGCCAATACCTTTATCTGCACTTTCAATAGGTATAGTTGAGACTACCTTTCCATCAGCATCAAGCACTTCAACATTGCCACTTGCTACTGCTTCGGAAAAATAGAGCTCAAATTTAGGCGAAGAACCTTCCTCGTAAACAATGGCATTACTACCTGTATCGGCCATCTTTCCAATAGCGGCTATGGTAGAAAAATCACGACTAGCTCCTAGTGATACGGCAAGCTCTTTAAGAGCCTTGTTTGTATTTTCAGAAGCTTCTAGTCCAGCTAATTGTGAAGTTTGTGAAAGAATTTTTTCACTATCCATAGGCTCTGTTGGGTCTTGATATTTCAGCTCTGTTAAGAGCAGCATTAAAAAATCATCTTTACCTAATTTTGCTTTAGGATTTTCTCCACTTGGAGTGCTTGTCAAACTTGTTTGTGCTGTTGAGCTAACATTATCTACTGCCATAATACATCCTTTTTATACGTATCTTGGGAGAATAATCTCCATTGAAGTAATCATCTCAAGCTCTTCATCGCTGAGTTGATCGAAATCTTTATAAGCTTGGAACTGTTGCTGTTGTCCCTCGCGTTGTTGGTGTTCACCATGAGAGGTACTAAACTGCATGGAAGTATTTACCACGCCATTATTGGCTAGTTGCGTCTTGAGTTCGTTGACATTATGCGCTAAGAGTGTAACTGCATTATTGTTTGAACTCACATTAATATGTACATTGCTACCACGTTGAATCAATGTCACATCAACCTCACCCAATTTGGCAGGATTCAAGGTCATTTTTAAGCGCATAAAGGGTGGTTTATAATTTTCAGTTGCCTCTTTTAAATCAGTAGCAAAATGACGCACCATCTGTTGGGCTTCTTTTGCTTTGACCTCTAAAGAGTCACTATTAGCTATATTTGCAAAACTACTTTGTGTTATTTTTGTTTCTGTTGTGTTTGTTTTTACAGAGACTTGTATATCATCTTTATCTGCTTCATCTCCATGCAAGAGCGAAGAGAGTGGATTTGTGAGTGTTTGCTGAGGTGCTTTTGTCACTTTCTCTATTTTAGGCATCACTTCAGATGTTTCTGCAAGAACTTTTGGAGATATATTTTGATTTTCATTAGCCTTTACATGTAAGGCTGCTTTTAAAGGGTTCTCCTTTTTAATCTCCTGCTGTTCTTTAGGGACAAGCACACTCTTTACAGAAGCTACATAAGCATTTGATTCTTGCTTTTTCATATCCAAAAGAGGAATACTCTCTTTAGTAGATACAATCTTCTCTTGAATCTTAGGAGGAACAACTGTTTCAAGTGTTATTTTTTCTAAATTAACACCTAGTTTTTTCGCCATCTCACTTAGACCTTTGAGCGTCTGTGGCATGTTTTTCACATCAATATTTTGCTCTTTAACAATACTATCAATCTGCTCTTTGAGATAGGTTTTAGCAGAGTTTACGACTAACTTTATATCTTTAGCATCAAGAATATTTATCATTTTAGGATGTAAAAAATCACTCTCATCTTCTTCAGTTAGGGGACTGGTTTTTACTAAGTCAATATCCTCACCTTGAAGTAGTTGCAAGAGGCTTGTCTCTTTGAGCACTGTTTGTGTTTTAATATTTACAGTAGCCTTTTCTTCTGACTTTGTTTCAAGCACTACAAGATGAGAATTACTCAATTTTGTCTCAATATTTTTAGGAGTTACAACTTTTTCTAAAGCATTTTCAAGGTTAAATTCTTCGTTTTGAAGCTTTCGGCTAAGCTTGAAAGCCTCTAAAAAATTTGCAAATTTTGTATCACCTGCATCTTGTTTTCCTAATAAAAGCTGGGATAATCCAGAAGGCTCTTTTGCTTCTTTTGCACTAACAACAATCATAACCCGCTCCTTTTAAATAGTTTTAGTAATTTATAAAAAGCAAAAACTATTCCATTTATCTTACATGTAACATTTTAGACACTCAATATAAAAATTTATCTGCAAAATTCATTTTTTTAATAGCTTTTTAGATATAATCGCGAAAATTCTTCTCCTATGCTTCATTGGAGATACAAGGTACGCCCTTTGCAAAAGATACGAAATATTGCAGTTATCGCACACGTTGACCACGGTAAAACTACATTAGTTGATGGTTTGTTACAACAATCAGGAACATTTGGTGATCATGAACAGCATGATGAGCGTGCTATGGATAGCAATGCTTTAGAAAAAGAGCGTGGTATCACGATTCTCTCTAAAAACACAGCTATTCGCTATAAAGACCACAAAATTAATATCATTGACACTCCAGGTCACGCCGATTTTGGTGGTGAAGTTGAGCGTGTTTTAAAGATGGTTGATGGTGTTTTACTCCTTGTTGATGCGTATGAGGGTGTTATGCCTCAAACAAAATTTGTTGTAAAAAAGATGCTTGCACTTGGGAAAAAACCCCTTGTTGTTATCAACAAAATAGATAAAGATTCAGCAGACCCTGAGCGTGTTGTAGATGAGGTTTTTGACCTTTTTGTAGCCATGGAAGCAACAGAAGATCAACTTGACTTCCCAATTATCTACGCTGCCGCACGCGATGGTATCGCCAAGATGGATATGGCTGATGAAGATGGAAATTTTGAATGTATTTTTGAATCTATTCTTAATGATGTGCCTGTCCCTGATGGAAGTCCTGATAACCCTACGCAAGCGCAAGTTTTCACACTTGATTATGATAATTATGTAGGTAAAATCGGTATTTCTCGTATTTTTAATGGTGTGATCTCTAAGGGTGATAACATTATGTTAGCTAAGTCTAACGGTGAGCAAGTCAAAGGTCGTGTCTCTAAACTTATCGGTTTTCTTGGGCTTAATCGTATGGAAATAGACCGAGCAGAAGCAGGAGATATCGTTGCTATCGCTGGTTTAGAAACTGTCGACGTAGGAGATTCTATTGTTGATCCTGCTAATCCTATGCCACTAGATCCAATGCATATTGAAGAGCCGACACTCACGGTTGTTTTTTCTGTAAATGACTCTCCACTTGCAGGAACAGAAGGCAAGCATGTGACATCAAATAAACTTCTTGCACGCCTAGAAGCAGAGATGCAGACTAATGTTGCTATGCGTTTTGAAACTGTTGGTGAGGGTAAATTCAAGGTTTCAGGTCGTGGTGAGCTGCAGATTACTATTCTTGCTGAAAATATGCGTCGTGAAGATTTTGAATTTGGTATCGGTCGTCCTGAGGTCATCGTTAAAGAGATAGAGGGCGTTAAATGTGAACCATTTGAGCACTTAGTGATTGATGTTCCAGAAGAGTTTGGTGGTACTATTATTGAGCGTCTTGGTAAGCGTAAGGCTGAGATGAAATCCATGCTTCCAATGGGTGAAGGTTTTCAACGCATAGAGTTTGAAATCCCAGCTCGCGGTCTTATCGGTTTTCGTGGAATGTTCTTAACTGACACTAAGGGCGAGGGTGTTATGAATCACTCATTTTTAGAGTTCCGTCCTTATTCTGGAAATGTTGAGTCTCGTCAATATGGTGCATTGATTTCTATGGAGGGCGGTACAGCTTTAGCATACTCTATCTTCAACTTACAAGATCGTGGTTCTATGTTTATCGAGCCTCAATCAAAAGTATATCCAGGAATGGTTATCGGAGAGCATTCACGCTCAAATGACCTTGATGTCAATCCTATCAAAGGAAAACAGCAGTCAAATGTTCGCTCAAGCGGTGCTGATGAAGCGATTAAACTTGTGCCGCCTCGTGATATGAACCTAGAAAAAGCCTTAGAGTGGATCGAAGAAGATGAACTTCTTGAAGTAACACCTAAAAATATCCGTATTCGTAAGCGTTATCTTGACGCAACATTACGTAAGCGTGAAGCTAAAAAAATAGCTGGAAAATAAGTTTGAGTAGGAGTGCCGTACCGAGGATTGCTCGGACGGGCTTTTATCTTAAAAAGGAGGGTATGAATAACTTCGTCAATCATGTGGCTTGTAATTGATTCGGCTACTGAAAGTATATATACTTCAAGTTAACCATAAGTAAATCACTAAAATGTGATAGAAGGATAAGTTTATGGCATTTCTTTTTAGCTCTTTTTACTTCTTCTATTTCTCGATTATCGCCATTCATATTATCTTTA
Source organism: uncultured Helicobacteraceae bacterium (assembly GCA_947311765.1). Classification (GTDB taxonomy): domain Bacteria; phylum Campylobacterota; class Campylobacteria; order Campylobacterales; family Sulfurimonadaceae; genus S010-53. Next base: position 3,544 of record CAMZLS010000027.1, on the reverse strand, counting down.
TTCCTAAAGTTCTCAGTATGGTGGGATTTCCTCCCTCAGATATTGGAATCATCTTTGCGAGCGCTCCTTTGGTGCGTTTTATCATCCCTTTCCTTTTTTTAAGAGGTTTACAGTTGGGGCGTGGAATTTTTAATGCAGCACTTCTTTTGCTTTTTTTGAGTGTCGGCTCTTTCTATCTAGCCTTGCACTCTTTTTGGGGACTTTTATTTGCCAATATAGGCTTAGGTGTAGGACTCAGCCTAGTGCTTCCTTATATCGAAGTCATTGCCCTAGAGCAAATAGGCAAAGAGCGTTATGGAAAAATCCGTCTTTTTGGCTCTATCGGTTTTATCTTGGTTGCCCTCGCCTTAGTAAAAACGCTCACATCTGCTGAAATAGCTATCTTTTACCTCATCGCTACTGTCTTCTTTACCGCTGTTTTTGGTTTTATTATCGCACATAAAGAGCCTCATCAAAATAGAACTCCTCAAGAAAACGGTGCACTACATATCTTTTTGCACCCATGGCTATGGATTGGATTTTTACTAATGCAGGTTAGTTTTGGACCTTTTTATAATTTTTTTACTATTTATGAAACCGATCACGGCATCTCTCTTGATATGACAATCTATCTCTGGTCGTTTGGAGTTATTATAGAAGTTTTGATGTTTTATTTTCAAGGACCGCTTCTCAGAAGAAATCTCTTACATGTAATACAAGCTACTGCTATCGTAACAGCATTTCGTTGGCTCTTAGTCTATCTTTTTCCAGAAAATTTAACAATTCTTTTTATGTCACAAAGTCTTCATGCCCTCAGTTTTGCACTCTTTCACACTGCCGCAATAAGTTATTTATTTACACTTTATTCACATCGTAAATTAGCGCAACAGTTCTTTTTTGGCATCGCCTATGGTCTTGGGGGGTTTGTCGGAGCGATATCTTCGGGATACATTTATGAATATATTCCAGAGTTTTTATTTCTTTTTGCTGCTTTTGTCTCTTTTATAAGCTTTGGAGCTTTTTTAAAAGCCTCAAAGCATGAATAATCAATAATCAATAATCAATGACGTCATAAAAGTACGGTCTGAGTACTCTTTATCTGCAGGAGCAAGATTGGTATAATTGATTTTGTAACTCACACCCATAGAGAACATATTGCTAATTTTTGCTGCAAATCCTGTTTTAGAAAAAGCAAAATAATTATCAGAGTTGTCAAAATCACTTCTGTAGCTCAGCTCTTGAATAAAGTTTAAATTTTCCATAATTTTCCAAGCATAATCTGTCTTTAAACTATAACCATTATAGTTTTCTGACTTGCCTTTTACTACAGTTGAACCTGTAGTTCCATCAACATATGGATATTTAATCTCATCCCCATTTGTGTCATAATATTTATTCATAGTTTCATCAATATTATAGAGAATATTTCCTTGAAAATTAAGCTTATGTGTGGCGGAATCCAACACTATATACTTAATACCAGGCCCTGTATAAAACTGATATTCAAAACCAGAAAACTTATTATTTTTATACCCAATGAGGTAGTTGATTGCAAAATAATCTGCAAACTGATAACCATAGTTTAGTTCACCAATAATCTTATTTTTTGTCTCAATACCGCTATCTGTACCATACAAAACATCTACATCTAGTTTTATAGAATTTTTATCCCAAGATTTATCTCCAGCAAAATCCAAAGAGAAGGCATCTGTTCTTGTGTTTCCTTGCGTCTGCACAAAACTTAGTTCTGTATGTGTTTTAAACTCATTTTTCTTCACATCATCTGTTGCACTTAAGATCAAGGTTGTCACTAGTGATAGTAGTACTATTTTTTTCAAAGTTTTTCCTTATTTTTAATATATAAATTTCTGCATTTTTATAATGCACCTTATGCTCTAACGAGATCATATCGACCAAGTGTTGATATTTTTCAAAGTTTTTCCAAACTTTTTGCGAAGACGAAACACGCCCTTTTTTATGCAACTCAAAACTTACAGAAGCGTTGATATATCCACGCAATAAGTTCACTTCATTGTCAGGATTATTTCGCAAAGGAAACCATAAAGCTTCCAAAGCCTCATGTGCATTATAAAAACGCTCTTGCTCTAAACACTCAATGAAGCTCTCTATCGCCTCCTTTAAACTCTCAATTTTAATCATCTAACAACATCATATTGCGTCGCCAATACCCTCGTCCCCCACGCAAAGAGACACAGTGGTGTTCAGGAAGCTTTTCTCTATATTTGTTAAGACGTTCTTTTGTAGCCTTACCGCTATCGCAATAAAAAACAAAAACTGAACCCTCTGGATACTTTTTAAGTTCATAAGGATTATAAGTCACTACATCTTCTTTTCCAAGAGGAGAGAGAATAGTATCAACTAAGACAACTTGCACACCTGATTTATCAAGTGTTTTTTTTGCTTTGAGATACTCTTCTTGTGTCCACTCGTCAGGAAATTGCATAGAGTCCTCTTTTTTTCATGATTATATCATTTTAAATTGATACTTTTTGCGTATATTTTGATACTATTTCGCATGTCTAAAAAAAAGCAATCGAAAATTAACCAAAAAATACGACACTACTTTGATGGTGATGGTTTTGATGAGGGGATTGAGCGTGTCAATTCGGCTACGCTTATCGCACTCACGCAAACACTCGGTGTTATTCCCGACTCACTTGATAAACCTCAGCTAATAAGGCTCTTTAGACGACTATGGTCTGAAGGCGATATGGGCATGCGCTCTCATATTATCAGTTTTTTTAAGGCTGAAAATAAGATTTATCCATCCTTACATGTAAAGAAACCTTCTATACAACGAGATGAGCTGATTTATGAGCTTATCAAAGAGCTTCACGTCTCTAAAGAAGAAGAGGCGCATCTTCATAACGCTTTTATAGGCATACGCAGTAAAAAAATCACTCTCTCAAAGATGGAATCTTCTCTCAAACATTTTCGTTTTGAAAAGAAAAAGTTTGCTCTTGAGCGGTCGCTAGAGGGTATCTTTGATATAGAAGATCGTTTTGAGTTTAACGCCTCTTTTGAGTACAAACTCTTTAATACAAGTTTTAAAAAGATTCACACACTTAAAACACGAAGATTTTCGTATGATTATCTTTTTGACAGCGACGAAGAGAGCATAATTGTTCTTATAGCAGAGCTCAAACAGGAGGAAGTAGCCCTCAAAAAAAAGGCTATCCAAAACTTTCTATCAGCTATAACAGAGCACAAACACCGTTATCTCTCTGCCAAACAGATTGTGAGTGCCTTAAAACAGCTTCCTCCTTTTTCGCAAAATCCCTATCCGGAACTTAGCAATGCCCTTTTGAATGAAGTGATAAAAAATCATATTGCTCTTGAAATGCTCACCCAAAGCGATCATGAAATATTTTTATATGTTGCACAAGAAGAACAGCTGCCATTAAGTGAAAAAAGCATCTCTTATTCGCTCACACTCTCTATAGACAAAAAAACTTTTTTACAAAACCTTTGGGAAGAGAAAGAGCTTCACTTAAAAGAGGTGCTAGAGAGAGAAGCTCAAGAAAATAGTAAACATTTTTACTCT
>CAMZLS010000026.1 GCA_947311765.1 uncultured Helicobacteraceae bacterium | reverse complement strand
GCACGAAATAAAATTTCTGTATTCATTTTATTGCCCCCTTTTTACTGAGCAAAGCCCAGCAAAAATTCCTCGCGACTGAAGCACGAAATAAAATTTCTGTATTCATGATTGTACCTTTGCGTTCATATCTATTACTATTGCTGTAGGAGTATATCTCTCTCCAGCTTTATCTGAGTGTGCCATACCTACTTTAAGATATGCTGCCATTGTTGAAAGTCCAAGCACTAAAAAGAAAACGGTTATTGCCCATTTGACTTTTTTCAAGTTCTTTCTTGTTGCTTTTGCATCACTTCCTTCAAACCATCCCCACTTAACACATAATCTATAAAGTCCAATTCCACCGTGAAGCTCAACTGCTAAAAGAAGAATTATGTAAAATGGCCACATAGTAACCATGCGGTCACCTGATCCATATGGATTTATAGTTCCAGGTTGAGTTAACATCAAGAAAAGATGAGCTGAACCTAAGAAGAACATTGCAAAACCAGTTATAGCTTGTGTAAACCACATATTTGTTTCATCATGTTTCATCATTTTCATATGAGTTCTATAAACTTGCCACTGCCTGAAATTTGCAGGAAGCTTTCTCATACCCATTGCAGCATGTACTATAAATACTATAAATACAAAACCAACTACAATAGAAACTAAACCAGGGTTGGGCTCTTCTAAAAACATACTACCTTCAAAAAACTTAGCAACAGCATACATAGCGTCATTGCTAATCAAGATAGTTGAAACAAAGAACATATGTCCCCACATAAACAAGCCTAAAAATAGACCTGTTGCACTCTGGACAAAGTCAAGTTTAGCTGGTAGCCTACTTTTTTTGCCCTCCACAGATTTTCCTAAAAAACCCTCTATAAGGTCACTCACTGTTGCATCCTTTTTGTGGTTTACCACGCTTACGCAGTGGTTATTTAAAGTATGGTACAATTTTTCTTATTAAACATAAGTTATGTTATAACTATACATACTTAATAAAAAATACTTTAAGAATAGAGCTATTTTTTTGAGTTTTTGAGCAGATAAATATACAAAACAAGTGATGCAAGTATCATAAGAAGAGACAACAACTGCCCCATACTCATCCACCCACCATATACAAAACCTATCTGAACATCTGGTTGTCTCCAAAACTCTGCAACAAATCTAGCTAAAGAGTACAATACTCCATAAAGAGCTATTAATTCGCCAGAAAATTTCTTTCTTTTTCTATACATGTAAAGAAGAAAAAATACAACAACACCCTCTAAAAATGCTTCATATAGCTGTGAAGGGTGTCTTAAAACTCCATCTACATAGATGCCCCAACTAACTTCTGTATAGCGTCCTACCAATTCTTGATTTAAAAAGTTTCCGATTCGACCAAAAACATAGCCAATAGGGGCAGCAATGGCAACTAAGTCTAAAAGCTCCCAGATATTTTCTTTTTTATATCTATACTTAAACAATATATTTGCAACCAAAAACCCAATAATCGCTCCATGGTAGCTCATGCCACGAATTCCAACAAACTCACCATCGGTAAATGGGTTGAACATCTGCCATGGTTGAGTTAGATAGTACAAAGTATTTGGATCATAAAAAAGTATATAACCCACACGAGCACCCAAGATAATACCTACTTCTATCCATATAAAATAGTTATCTAAAACTTTATCTGTTATAGAAAGTTTGTCTTTTTTCATAAAATACTTAGCAGCACCAAGAGCTGTAACAAGTGCGAGTACATACATGATTCCATACCAATGAACTGATATAAAACCTAAGTCAAATGCTATAGGGTCAAAATTGCTATATATGTTATTCCAAAATGTCATTTACTGTTTTCCTTTACATGTAGAGAGTTTTTTAACTTTTCTCTATAGTTATCTTTATACAACATCAAAAATTCTGCATTCTCTACTTTAGAGGCCCATACATTTGCTATAATCTCTTTCTCTTTTGTATCATCATTTTTAAGGTGTTCTCCTTTGTATTCTGCTACTATGATTTTACCATTTTTAAGTTTTATTATAAAATCTGGATAAAATTTATCTGTGGATGTTTGTAAACAAAAAGAGTTCTTATAATCTCTCGATATGTTTTTTATCCAAGTTGATACTTCTGATAAACTGTCAATATATTTTGCACACTCGTACTCTTCATTACTGTCAAATTTATCTGCATATTTATAATGATGTTTGTTGAAATTTGTACTTCTGCTGTCTTCATTTGGTCTATAACTATTTGGTGTAAAGGTAAAAATATTGTCTGTATTGGTTACAAAATTATCATCTTTTAAAAACTTCTTAAAACTTACATTTTTAGACTCTTTTAACATCTTATTTAACTTTTTTAGTATTGCTCTTTTAAGTTGATATTTATGACTTTCACAAATATAAAAATTTATATTTTCTCTTCTATCTAATAGATTCATAATAACCAAAGAGACAAAGGTATTTAATTCATTGGAATTTAAAATCTTTAAAATATCGCTATTTTCATCTCTTATTATTTTAGAAATATTAACACTCAATTTTGCAATATTTTTTTTCTCATCAACATTAACTTTATATTCATTAATCACATCAGATACATAACTGTTTTCATCTTCATCAAAAAGATTGTTTTGTTGTGTGATTTCTTTTACTAGAACTTTATTGTTTTTAGTTATATCTATTTTACCAATATGTTCATTTAGGTTTATATCAAACTCATCAAGTGTCAATATGGAGTTTTGAATGAGGTCTTTTTCTCTTATGTCAATGTACTCTAAAATCAAACTCTCTTCAAATTCTACAATTTCATCATTATCAGAAACTAACAATTTTGGTAACTCTATATCTTCTATGAAGCCCAATTTTTCACTATTTAAGCTCTCTAGTTGTTTTACTATGCTTGCCACTTCTTCATGTTTTTCTAAGGGAACTATTTTTTGAATGTTTTTTACAAATGCTTCTCTTTTTGAGGCAGTTGGCATTTTTACAATAGTCAATTTTTTAGTCTTTATATTGTAGTTCACATAAGGCTCAATTGAAGCTTTACTTAGTGCTTCTAAATCAATCTTTTCAACTTCTATTTGTCTATGATTAAACATATCTTCACCAAAAAGACCACCCAACTCTCTTGTGAGTTCATTTGTATCATTGCCACTTTTTATGCTTATCTTCGCTTCAAAATCTTCAAATCCACTTTTTACTAGTGTATCTCCTATGCTAGTTGCTACATCTTCAAAGTTTTCACTTTTTACATAAACAAAACTATAGCCTAACTCTTTTCTATTTTTCTCTTCTATGTAAGGCATTCTTAGCACTCTTCCTATTAGCTGTTCAATGGCAGTTTTAGACTCCATATTTGAGACAACACTAAGTATATACGCAAAAGGACAATCCCAACCCTCTTTGAGAGCGTCTACTGTTATGATGTATTTTATCTTACATGTAGAACTTAGTAAGTCAACACCATCTATCTCTTTTAGATTACCTGTTTGTATAGCTATCTCATTTTCATTTATACCAAAGTCTTCTATGAGTATATTTTTGATTTTGTCATAAGTTATAGAGTCTTCACCTCTATTTTCATCTGCTCTTATCAGGTTTATAGGTCTTATGTATCTATCTGTTTTTATCTCTTCTATTTTTGCTAACTGCTCTAAATAGTTTCGTTTTTCTATGCTTTCTTTCAGTATGAGTTTGGTATCGTCTATAGTCTTTAACATAATAGGAAGTTTTATCATACTCTCTTTTTTTAACTCACTCGCTGTTACACTAAACAAAATATTACTAGCATATATCTTTTTAGCTACATTTGTTTTAGTCACTGGAGTTGCTGTAAACTCAAGTATAAAAGATGGTTTCAAATCAAGCAGTCTTTCCAAACTAAGCCCTGTACTAGATTTGTGTGCTTCATCAAGTATGATGATAGGCTTAAAATGCTTCATAACATTTTCTAAAGATGGTTTGACATCATAGCTTTTTAGAAGTTCATAGTAATTTGCATTTTCATCATAAAACTTTCTGCCATCTTTACTAGAAGTTCTAAAGCTTTGAATTGTTCCAACTATGATAACAAGTTCATTTTTAGGGTCAAATTTTTGTTTATAGCTCTCTTTAGTACTCATGACATTTATATTGTCAAACTCTTTATCTATGACTTTTCTATAAAAATGCCTCTTGTCTTTTAAGGTTTCTAGTGTTTGAGTTACTATCTTGTCACTTGGAGCTAACCAAAATACAAGATGATAATCTTTGTTTAAATACTCATTAACTAGTATCCTTAAACTTTTTGCAGCTATGAGAGTTTTACCTCCACCTGTAGGAACTCTTAGACACACATAAGGGTTATCAAAATCTTCTATCTCTAAGTATTGAGTTTTTGTTAGCTCTTTAAAAGATTGTGTTATAGGCTTTACATGTAAAGAGCTACAAAAATCATCTAAAGTTTTTATAGCTTGTTTTTGATAATTTTTTAGCACTCTATCATACCTTGTGATTTTTGTGATTTTTTGTTATAATGATACTCATAAATCGGTTTTAACCGCTCCTCTCGTTTATCGAGGGATAACAAATACCTGAAATTATGGTCTCCATGGGAGTTTTTCTCCCATGAACATTTAAAGTTCATTAAATTTTTCATTTAATAGCCTAAAATCATCTGTTTTTATTCTTCCTAACTTCTTATACAATCTTCTAGTATCTATAAGTCTTATTTGTGACAATATAGCAACACTTACTTTATCAGGTATAAAGTTAAATTCAAAATAATATTTGCCTCTTCTATTTGTTGTTGAGAGTGGCATAGCTAAAACTGTACTTTTACTAAATTTCTTAAACACCAAAATAGGCCTTAGAAACTGTTTGCCTTTTCCAGATTGTTCATATCCTACATTCATGCCCAATTGAGCATTATATATCTCTCCTATTTTTGTATGTATAAAACTATTTTTTTCTAATCTTTTTTTTATATCATTCCACTTATCATAACTATCTAGCACTAGTTATCCTTTATATCATAAGGTATATATCTTATGATGACATTGTTATTTTTTAGTTCATCTTCTGAGATTGTAGTTTTGCTAGTATAGACGATAATCGTCTTGTAGTTTTGCTTTTCTTTTATGAGTTTGTTCATATCTCGTTTTAAAAACTTATTTTGATAAAAGTAAATATATTGGTCTTTGTATGTACCGACGAATGGGGCTTTTATGCTCTCTTTTTTTATTGGTTTTTTAAACTCTACAAAGTAGATATGTTTTGCAATTTGATTAAATGTAAGTTTTGGATTTAACTCTCCAAATTCGTCAAATATATCTTCGCTTAACTCACAATATTTAAAACCTCCACCAATGCCATCTTTAAAGCTTTTTACATCTTTTATGCCAATAACTTTAATAATATTGTCTTTAAAAGTTTTTTCTATTTTTGTATAATTTTGTTTTTCATCTTCTAAAATTCTATTGACTTCTTTTGATATTTTTCCCATCGTTTCAGGTTTTAGTATCTGAGAGGTTGTTAGCTTTTTTTCATATAGAGTTGTTTTATCTTGTCCTGCAAAACGGTAACCCTCTATGACTCTTTTTACTCTCTCTGCTGTTATATCTTTTGCATAGTCTAAAGTTTCAATGAGTATAAATTTACGATTGCCGCCATCTTGTTTGTTTTGTTCTAGTACTGCATGGGCTGTTGTTCCACTTCCTGCGAATGAGTCTAAGATTATGTCATCTTTTGATGTCGATGATTGTAATATTTTTCTTATAAGCATTGTTGGTTTAGGTGTGTTAAAAAAGTTATCGCCAAATATATTTAGAATTTCTTTTTTACCTTCTTTGTTTGTAGTAACATCATCCCAATAATTTGTCGTTGGTCTCCCTTGACTTTCAAATAAATAAGCAACTCTCTGTGGAATTGAATCATCTTTTTTACCAAAATATACTTTATTATTTTTTAGTAATTTTTGATAACTTTTTTCTGGGTATGCCCAAAGTTTATTATGTATTTTACCAGATGGAGTTTCTATTGGATATTCATATCCTCCACCATTGAGTCCTTTTGAAACAGTAATTGGAACGGGTCGCCATTTGTCTAAGGGATATTCTTTTGTTGGATTACTATAGCTTTTATCAATATATTCATCTGATAATTTTTCAAAATATAATTTTGTATTTAAACTTTTACCATAAACTAAAATATATTCTCCTTGTGTTGAAATATTATTAGAATCATTTGATATCTCTTTTTTCCGTTTCCACATTATTTCAGTAATAAAGTTATCTTTACTAAATATCTCATCACAAATCATTCTAAGATGTGCAACTTCTGCATCATCAATACTTATAAATATAACCCCATCTTCTTTAAGCAACTCTCTTAAAAGTTTAAGTCGAGGGTACATCATGCAAAGCCATTTATCACTTCTGCTCAAGTCATCTGCATTTACTGTGTCATTTAGCCATTTTTTGATTAACGGGCTATCCATATTGTCATTATATACCCATGAAGTATTGCCTGTGTTGTATGGTGGGTCTATGTATATCATCTTGACACTACTAGCATAGTAAGGCAAGAGTGATTTAAGAGCCAAAAGATTATCGCCTTTTATAATCATATTTTCACTATCTTTATTGCCTATATTTTCTTTACATGTAATAGTCTTATAAGCTATCTTTTTATGATGGTCAACAACATCACCTTTTCCCATCCAATCTATATATGGCATTACAATAACTCCTCATCAGCCAAACTCAAAAAACCATCTTTTGTAAATATTATATGGTCCAATAACTCGATACCCAAAAGTTTACCACTCTCTTTGATTCTTTGCGTTACATGTAAGTCCTCAACACTTGCTTCAAGTTGTCCACTTGGGTGGTTATGAGCTATGATGATGCTTGCTGCTCTATCAGTCAAGGCATCTGCAAAAATCTCTCTAGGGTGAATTAGTGAGCGATTTAGCGTTCCTATAAAAACTACTCTTTTTTCTATGATATGGTTTGCTCCATCAAGTGTGATAGTCATGAAATATTCTTGTTTTTTGTTTTTTGTACTCTTGAAGTTCATTGTATATATCTTCTGCTTTTGTGATTTTTTTGTTTTGTTTTATGAGGTATCGTTTTGAGAGTTCAATAGCCGATAAAATCTGTGAAGATTTAGCAATGCCTAAGCCGTGAATATTGATAAGTTTTTCTAAAGTGATACCTTCAAAACCATCTTCAAAAAGAGCTATAATTTCTTTTGAAAGCTTTAGTACATCTTTGTCTTTTGTGCCACTTCCTAAGAGTATAGCTAAAAGTTCATAATTTTTTAGAGATGCTACACCTTTCTTTGAAAGTTTTTCTCTTGGCTTATCTATTTTGTTTAGCTCATTAATCGTTTTCAATATTTTTAATGACCTCTTAATTTTCTATTTGTAAGCTCTTTTTTAAAAAAAGAGGGGTCAAAATCAGTAATCATATCTCCCATATATCCCATATACTCTTCAAGCCCCTCATCAATCTCTTCATCTGGATTTTCTAATGCATTTGCTATAGAATTATACATGTAAATACCGCCGCAATCTTCTAGCGGTCCTTCTCTTTTCCCTCCTGTGCATATTGGGTAGTCTATATTTTCATCTGCTGTTAGTATTTTTTCCAGCAGTATCGTATGCTCCCAATCATCTCCGAAATCATAAGTATACGCTATCTTCTCTTTTTCATTTTTTAATTCAGTTTCTATACTAAACTTATCTGCTTCAAATTGAGTTTGAAATTCGCCATAATTTTCTTCTGTTATCTCTTTGTCTGTGTAAGTAGCCACATATCCGGCGAACTCGTAAAGATGACAATCTTCCCAATTAAAAATATTTTGAATTATGCAGTGCAGTCCATAAAAACTAGTGTGTGAATGAACTAACACTCTTCTCCAAATTGGTGGTTTTGCACCTTTTATTGAGATTTTTAATTGATATATTTTATCTATCGGTTTTTCATTTTTTTCAAGCTCAAAAGATATCTTATTTCTGTTTTTTTCATACTCTTCTTTTAGGCTATTTTGCATATTTGCTCCAATATTCATATCATAGCTTCCTATAATCCCATCACAAACGATTCTGCCTCTAAATGGTAAAAGAATGGTATTGAACATTGAGTATTTTGGTAGTAGCGTAGAAAGGTTGTCGTAACATCTGTTTACATAATAATAGTTACCATTTTGTGTATCCCAAAAAACTGCATTTCCGTTTTGGAATGTTTCAAAAGAATGATAATCTGATGATTTATGAAAATCTCTAAACTCAAGCAACTCTTTTTCTTGTTTTTTTGTAACTTTATTGTCCAACAAAAAACTTCTAATCAATCCGTAAAAATTGCTTAATAAAAAGTCTTTTACTTTCAAGTAATAATCGTCTTTTAATGCTTGTTCTACTAGTAAATATTTTCCAAATTTATCTTTTTTGTAAATTGGTGTATATTTTTTTTCATAAACTTCGCTATGAATTCTACTTACAAAATTTACAAATTTCGACCAAATGGCATAAAACTCTGTTGCCTCTTTTTCGCTTAATGAATTAGGAATATTAACAGGTTCTTTAAAAGATATGACATCTAGTGGATTAGCTTGCTGTTTGGCTAGACAACATTTTTTATACTTTTTACCACTTCCACATGGGCAGGGCTCATTTCTACCTACATTATAATTTATCTTATTTGCAGGTTCTCCGTACATCTCTTTATGCTCTTTTGATTTGATATAATTTTCTTTTCTCACATCATTCATAGCCATACAAAATATAAAAAATGACGAACTCAACTTAACGGTTTCATCAAAGCTGATTTCAACATCTTCAATAAAGATATTGGTAACAGCAGAAACAGATAAAAAAAGTGTGGCTAAATCTTCATTGTTAAAAGCATCATTTATGCTTTTAAGAGTTTTTTCTTCATTTGCAAAAAATTCTATCTTATACACATCTGAAACGAAATTATATACTTTTAGCATTGATTTTGACAATGTTACTTTCAAATCTTTTTTTGGTATAGTCTGCAACATAGTTTCTGTAAACTTAAATATCTCTTTATCAAATTTTACATCACTATCTATGCTAATAAAATATTCAAACTCTTTTATGATTTCATTTTGAAGATTAAAATACGAACTCAAAAACTGCTGAATATTTTCAATAGAATCAAAGTTGATATGCGTTGAGTATCTCTTTAGTAAATCGTCATGATTTGCACTAACCTCTACTTTCATCAAGCTAATCAGCATTTCAACAATTTCATCAAAAACTTTTACTTTGCCATCACTTAACTCTTTGAGTAATATCTCAAAGTTTCTTATCTCTTTTGTTAACATTTTTGCTCCTTTGTTGAATTTATATTTTTATCATTTCAAAACATCCAAATTCGGCTCTTTTGCGTGTTTTAACAGCACATAAACAACAATCGCAAACACAACTACCATAAAAGCAGTAAAATAAATCGGTATATCTTTTAGTACTACGAAAGTAACTATTAATATAGATAATAATGTGGGAGCCTCATTATAGGCTCTAAAAAATTTTCCACTTTTTTTACATGTAGAATTTAAAAGCTGTTTTCTGTAGACTTCCATAGAGTAATCATATGCAATTAAGATGGCTATTAGAAAT
>CAMZLS010000025.1 GCA_947311765.1 uncultured Helicobacteraceae bacterium | reverse complement strand
GAGCTGTTTTGCTTCTGCTTGGGCACGTTTTTTGAGTATCACTTCTATCTCTTTGGTCTCTAGGTATTTGTATTTTTCATACTCGATTGCTGATTTTTGGAGTATCTTTTGAAACTCTACAACTTGCTGTGAAGCAAAATTCAGCCATGAGCGTTTCTGTTCAATCACATTTCGTTGCATCTCTATAATAGTGCGTTCTTGAAGCATTTGTGCCATTGTTCCCGTTGAAAGGGCTGAGGTTTCTTTGAGCTGGAGGTAGGCATTATCGAGAGCATTTTGAGCATTTTGTTTATCTTTATTGGCGCGAGAAAAATCACGCTCACACTTATCAAGATCATTTTTCTTTATCTTTACTAAGGGTGTAAAACGTGTTTTCATGCCTCTTCTTTACGTTATCCCGAATTATGCAATAGAAAACTTAAGAAAGCCTCTATCATTGCACCCAAGGAGCATTCATAAAATTATTGACCCACCAATAAGGTGGGCGCAACAATTTTATAAACACCCCTTGGGCACAAGCATAGACGCTACTTATTGTCTTCTATTGCAGAATTCGAGATTATAATTGTATCTAGCCGTTCTGGTGATGTTGATATCATACCAACTTTTGTCTGACTTATCTCTTCAATGAGGCGAACATACTTTTGTGCTTGCTCTGGAAGTTCTTCAAATTTACGGACTCCGACTGACTTTTCCCAGCCTTGAAAAGTTTTATAAATCGGTTTTACATTCTCTAAATCTGATGGTAGATAATCAATCTCTTCACCATTTAACTCATAAGCTACACAGACTTTTATCTCTTTAAAGCCATCTAAAACATCAAGTTTCATCAAGGCTAGCTCATCACAGCCATTTAAGCGACTTGCATAACGACACGCTACCGCATCAAACCAACCACAGCGACGAGAACGCCCTGTTGTTGTGCCAAATTCATGCCCTTGTTCGCCAAGACGCTTGCCATCTTCGCCTATATCTTCACTAGGGAAAGGTCCATTGCCCACACGCGTACAGTAAGCTTTGACGATACCTGTCACCTTGCCTATATCTTTTGGATTTATTCCAAGACCTGTACAGGCTCCTGCGCTCACTGTTGCGCTAGAAGTCACATACGGATAGGTTCCATGGTCGATATCTAGCATCGTTCCTTGTGCGCCTTCGAGTAAGATTTTTTTATCCTCATCAAGGGCTTTCCATACCATATTTGTTGTGTTTGTGATAAAAGCACCTAGCTTCTCTTTGTAGCCTTGAAGTTCTACTAAAAGCTCTTTTTCATTCGGGGTATCTATCTCTAAGACATCAAAAATAGAGCGATTTTGAGAAAAATAATCTAAAATATTCTGGCACAATTTTTCAGGATTTAAAATCTCTCCCGTACGGATGCCTACACGATTAATCTTATCAGAGTAAGCAGGTCCAATTCCTTTACCTGTTGTACCGATAGCCTTATCGCCTTTGAGGCGTTCGTGCGCTTGGTCGATAAGAGCATGGTACGGAAGATTAAGATGTGCTTTATCTGAGATAAAAAGGCGACCCTCAAGATTATCAAACTGCTCCATCTCTTTGATGATAGATTCTGGAGACATTACGACACCATTGCCTATAATATTGATAGCCTTAGGATTCAGCACTCCTGATGGGATAAGGTGTAGAGCAAAACGCACACCATCGACCCAGATAGTATGACCCGCATTATGCCCACCTTGAGAGCGACACACCATATCATATTTTTGTGCTAGCATATCAACTATCTTGCCCTTACCTTCATCGCCCCATTGGACGCCTACAATTAAATCTGCTTTCATAATCTTATCTCCTTAACTGCTTCGACAAGTGCATCAGTATAGATTGCAAAACCTACTGATGTGACCTCATCATTGTGGTAACGACCACCGCGTGCATAAATTTCATTTTTATCTATCACTCTAAAAAATAGCTCATCATAATAGAGCATAGCAGCGTAATACATAGGCGCAATAACTACATTTTCATACGATATTTCACTACATAACTCTTTTATCTTTTCTAATTCGCCTTTAATCTCATCAGGAACTATAGCGATAACTTCATCAATCTGCTCAATATCATGCAGATAGACAAGTTTTGTAAGCCAATCAATATTAAGCGCTAGAAATTGTTCTACATTGATATGACGAAAAGCATCAAGGCTAATGTCTAGCATCTTAGATATTTTATGCGCAATATTGATATTTGATATCTGTAAAAGTGGCTCTAAGTCTAGCTTTTTAAAAATGCTCAAGCTTTCATTTAAGACCGTGCTCACTTTTACTTCATCAATATACTCCGCACCAACTTGATACTGCTCTTGTGATGGATAGCGATACACAGGCTGGATATAAAACCATTTTTTATGGCTTGTATTGCGACCTAAGCGTTTGTTAATAATACGCACAACATCTATCGTAGAATCCGCACGCAAGCTCATATTGTGATTTGCGCTATCATTGACGCGAACTAATTCGCGTTCATCAGAGATGCTTTGATGTTGGTGGTACGAGAAAAGTGGTGTCACTATCTCTTCAAATCCACCTTCGGATAAAACTTCGCTTGCTACACGCTCAATATAGCGTTTTTTCTTGGCAGATTCACCAAAATAAAGTTTACTACCGCTTGGTATTTCATGTTCAAAAATCATTAGATATCTTTTTTGCTAATTTTGTTTTAAAATATTCTGGGATTCGTCCTAGGATGAAAAGTAGCATCTCTCTATTTCCTTAAAATAAAATCAAACCGCGTATTATATCTCAATGAGGATTAATATGCTATTGTTTCATAAAATTTTAGGAGACTTTATGACACTATTTGATGCTATCATATTGGGAATTGTGGAAGGTATCACTGAATACCTCCCCGTCTCTTCGACTGCGCACCTTGTCTTAACTGCACAACTTTTAGGCTTGAAACAAGATGCTTTTTTAACTGCTTATGAGATAATCGTGCAAATTGCTCCTATTTTTTCAGTGATGATTATCTATAAAGAGCGTTTAATTCAAAGTATTGATTTGTGGTACAAGCTTATTGTTGCTTTTATTCCTACGGGAATAGTTGGATTACTCTTTCATGCACAGATAGAAGCGATGTTTAGCGCTAACTCTACGATAGCACTTATGATACTCACAGGTCTTGTCTTTTTACTCATTGAATATTTTTACCGCGAGAGAGAGCATCATGTAGATGATTTGGATGATGTGAGTTATAAACAGGCTTTTTTTATTGGGGCAACACAGATATTTTCGCTCATTCCTGGCGTCTCTCGATCGGGTGTTACTATCTTAGGTGCAATGCTTTTAGGCCTAAAACGCAATGCTGCCATGAGCTTCTCTTTTCTACTTGCAATCCCTACTATGGGGGCAGCATCTGGGTATATGATGCTTAAGGAATACGAGACAATTATGGCTGGACAGATAGAGCTGTTATTAGTTGGCTTTATTATTTCTTTTATTGTAGGTTATGTTGCTGTTAAAAGCTTTCTTGCAATTGTAGCTCGGTATAATTTCACACCTTTTGGTATTTACCTCGTTGTTGCAGGTCTTTTATTTGGCTTTTTCGGCGTAGAGATGTAGATACTCAACCACTACATGTAAGGATATTGAAAATATGAGCAAATTACAATGGTTACGATACTCAGCACTTGCAGAAGGAGTCTCTTGGCTAGCACTTCTTTTTGTTGCAATGCCACTGAAATATGTCTGGGGTGATCCCTCTTATGTAAAAACAGTTGGAATGACGCATGGAATTTTATTTATTCTTCTAATCGTTCTTTTATTGCAGACATTCATGGAAGCATGTATTGATAAAAAAGAGGCACTAATTATCTTTATCGCTTCATTCTTGCCTTTTGGAACATTTTTTACAGATAAAAGCCTGCGTACAGTGATCATTAAAAAAGAAGCGCTTAAGGTTTAAGCAAATCTACTTTAATTTATATTCGTATTATTGCGCTTGCAAAATATGCTTCATGAGTTCTAAGGCTTGGGAACGGTGCGAGAGCTCTTTTTTTACCGCATCATTAAGTTCACCTAATGTTTTATCATACCCGAGGGGTATAAAAATAGGGTCATACCCAAAACCATTGTCTCCTCGTGGTGCGCTAATGACATCTCCGTACATCCAACCATGAACACTAAATTCTCTCTCTTTGCTTACTATCGCTATCGCAGCGGTATAGTATGCACTAGAGCTTTTAAGACCTCTTGCATGTAAGGACTCTATCACTTTATTAAGATTATCCTTATCGCTAGCATCTTCCCCTGCAAATCTTGCACTGTAAATTCCTGGTGCTCCGCCAAGAGCCTCTATGCTGATACCACTATCGTCTGCGATAACGATAGCATCTTCATCATCAAGTGCTTTGTAAACAGCACATGCTTTTAGAAGAGCATTTTCTTTAAAAGTTGGCGCATCTTCGATAATTTCAAAAGGTTCGATAATATCACTATACGCAATGACATCATAATCCTCACACATCATTTTAATCTCCCTAACCTTACCTTTATTAGAGGTAGCAAGCACTAATTTCATCACTTTCCCTTAGCTCAATCTTTACTCTTACATGTAAATATCTATTTCTAAATGTTTTGTATTATAATTGCAAATTCTTAAAATAAGGTTGCTTAATGTTTAAAAAAGTAATGCCTTTATCGGCAATTTTATCACTGCGTTTTCTTGGGCTCTTTTTAGTGCTTCCTGTACTCTCGCTTTATGCTATGGAGATGAAAGGTTCTACTCCCTTGCTTGTTGGAATTATTGTAGGTGGGTACGCGCTGACTCAAGCTATTTTTCAAGTGCCTTTTGGGACTATGAGTGACAAGATTGGGCGCAAGGTTACCCTTCTTGTTGGACTTCTTATATTTTTTGTTGGTTCTGTCATCTGTGCTTTAAGCGATAATATCTATCTCTTAATGTTTGGACGCTTTTTGCAAGGTGCTGGAGCTATTGGCTCTGTTATTACAGCTATGATTAGTGACTTGGTTCCTGAAGAAGTTCGTGGGAAAGCCATGGCAATAATGGGTGGAACTATCGCTATCAGTTTTGCTTTGGCTATGGGTCTTGGTCCTGTTATCGGTGCGCATTATGGAATTAGTACGCTTTTTTGGATAACTGGATTTTTTGCCATTCTTGCAATTATTCTTCTTTTTACTAAAGTGCCTACACCGCCACGGATTAAGCATATCTATCATGAGAGTTCAAAAACATCTGATATCTTAAAAGATCCAAATCTTTTAAGCATGATTATTACTAATGCGATGCAAAAAGGACTTATGACTATGGCATTTGTTTTAATTCCAATTATCCTAACTTCTGATGAGTTTGGTTGGGAAAAAACAGAGCTATGGAAAGCATATCTTCCTGCGATGATTGCTGGACTGGCATCTATGGGATTTGCAGTCGTTTTCGGCGAGAAACGCAACAAGCCAAAAGAGATATTTTTGCTCTCTATCATTTTATTTATCATCAGTTTTTCTTTAATGGGCTTCGCAACAACATCAACACTTTTTATAATTGGGGTTGTCAGCTTTTTTGTAGGCTTTAATATGATGGAGCCTCTCGTGCAATCTATGATCTCAAAATTTGCCAAAGTGCACCAAAAAGGAGCAGCCTTAGGTATAGGCAATTCTGCTGCCTATTTTGCTACATTTTTGGGTGGAACTTTTGCTGGATTGATGCTGGATGTATCTAATAGAGCTACTATCGGAGCTTCTATGGCTATTTTAGCCTCTGTTTGGCTCATCTGGACATTTAAACTTAATAACCCAAAACGATATGCACATTTATTTATTCCTATCAATGAAGTGGATATGAAAAAACTTGAGGGTTTAGAGCATGAGCATATTGCGGAGTGGTACATCAACGAGAGTGAAGAACTTGTTGTAATTAAGTATCAAAAAGAGGCAATAGACAAAGAAGCACTAAAAAGTGCTATCTTACACTAAGCTACATCGTTTAGATCTATGCCTAAGCGACCTAAAATCGGCTGAAGAGCTCGTTTCATAGTTACAGGAGTAAATGGTTTTACGATATAGCCATTTGCACCTATTTTCATAATACGAATTACTGTTTTTTTCTCCGCTTCTGTCGTTACCATAACTACACGAATTTTATTGTATGTCGCATCAGAGCGCATCTTTTCTAAAAACACATCCCCATTCATTTCTGGCATATTGACATCAAGTAAAATTAAGGCAACATGTTCATGATGTTCTTTTAAAACTGCTAGCGCTTCAACTCCAGTGCCAGCCTCAAGGATAGTCATCTCCTCTTTTATAAGACGACCTAAAACATTTTTCATAACACGACGAATTGTCACACTATCATCAACAATCATTATATGTAACATCTATTGGTCAAATTATCTTTACGATTATGGCATAATCATATCTAAAAAGCTCTTTATCTTTATCAAAAAACGCTCAGAGGGATAACATTTACTGACATACCAGCATCAAGGTTGCTGTCATCTTCGCCACTAAGCATCAAAGCACTTTCGCCTAAAATATTGGTCAATATTGCCGAACTGCCTCGCTTTTTTCCTTGAAAATCCACCCAATAAGAGCCATCTTCAAAACTTAGATTACAAGCAGTAAACTCGCTTTTTTTCGACTGCTTAATAAACGGCTCTTTAAGCTTGGCTTCAAGCATATTGAATGATTTTTCTTTGCCTAACATCCGAGCAATGAGAGGCACACCATAGAGTATAAAAGTCACTGTTGAAGAGTAGGCAAAACCAGGAAGTGCTATAATTATCTTTTTCTCTTTTTGTGCTAGCATAATATGCTGTCCTGGTTTAATTTTTACACCCTTATAGATAACATCTGCGCCCAAAGAAGGAACAATGTCTTTTACAAAATCATAATCTCCCACACTTACGCCCCCAGTGCTCACAATAATATCAGCCGAGAGTAGCGCATTTTCAAAAGTGCTCATTATAGAAGTTTTATCATCATTAACTACCCCGAGTTGCACCACTTCAGCCCCTGCCATTATAGCGATAGCTTCAATAGTGACATGATTTGTACTACGAATTTGTGAATCTGTTACAGCAGTCTCACCAATATCTAAAATCTCGCTTCCTGTGGAGACAATAGCAACTCGAGGGCGTTGCGCAACTGTTACCATCACCTTTTCAACCCCAGCCATTACGCCAATTTCGGAAAAACCAATTTTTGTGCCTTTTTTTATAAGCACCTCACCCTTAGTATAACTCTCACCAACAGGACGAACGCTAAAGCCTTTTGCAACGCTTTTGTCAATTTTTATGATATTGCCTTGTACTGTGACATTTTCGATTGGAATTAAAGTATCTGCGCCTTGAGGCATTTTTGAGCCTGTAAAAGTTTTAATGCAGTTACCATTTGTTACAGACCCTACACTATCGCCACCCGCGGGATTATCCTCTGATGCAATCTCTATCTCACCCCAATCTTGGTCTGCATAAATAATAGCATAACCATCCATAGCCGATGTGGCAAAGCATGGATAATCGCTTGGTGCTATAATATTTTCAGCTAAAACACGACCAAGAGAATCACTAATAAAAACTTTCTCTTGTCGCAAAACGGGTAATTTTAGTAACTCTAACATGTTTATTGAGGTTTCATATGAAATCATACTCACGATTTTTTTCCTAAAAGCCCACTATTTTTGATGGGCGTAGAACGATCTGCGGCATAGATACGATTACCCCCTTTAAGATCATATTTCCAAATAGGAGCACTTGCTTTAAAGTCTTCAACAAAACTATCAATCATCTCCAACGCCACACGACGTTTTGGTGAAAAAACAGCTGCTATATATGAAGACTCATGCAGCATTACATCTCCACGAGAATGCGCCATTTTTACAATCGCACCAACTTCTTTTGCTTTAAACTGCCAAGCACTGAACCAATTTTCCAAAATAGGCTCATAAATATCAAAACTGAGCCCATCAATGCTGTCTTCACTACGAACTGTCCCAACAAAAGGGATATATGCACCATAATTGTTTCTAGCTTCTTCATCACACCAGCGTGCAAGAATTTCACTTACATGTAAGGCTCCATTATGTAGCTCTAACATATCTCAACCACCACAAACAGGAGGCAACAGTGAAACTTTATCACCATCTTTTAACGCTACATCAAGAGAAGAGACTAATGTATCATTTACAGCAACCGCTGCACTCTCTAGCCATGTTTTTAACTCTGAGTCTTCATTGAGCACTTTGGCAACATCGTGCAATGAACTTGCTTCAAGCTGCATCGGCTCCTTTGAAATTGGTCCTAAAAATTCAACCTGCACCATGATAAAAATCCTTACATGTAAATATAGACAAGATTATAACTAAAGTGCTATAATACGCGACTTTGTTTGAGGAGAGATTCTGCTTTGATATTTGGACAAATTGATTATATCAACCTATTACCCTTTCATGTTTTTATGAAACGCTATATTCAGAGCTCACAACTTTCCATGAGTATGCACTATAAAAAAGGTGTTCCTTCCAAAATAAACAATGATTTTTCTGCGCGTCGTATTGATGCAGCTTTTATCTCAAGTATCACCGCAAAAAAACGCCGCCATATCTCTTTAGGCATAGTGGCTAAAAAATCTGTTCGTAGTGTCCTAGTAATTCCTCAAAATAAACATCAAATAGATAAAGCCTCAGCAAGCTCAAACACACTAGCACAAGTGTTAGGCTTAAAAGGGCGTGTTCTTATCGGTGATGAAGCTCTGCGTTATTTTCACAAAGGTGGAGAATTTATTGATATGGCACAAATATGGAATGAGCGCTATTCTCTTCCTTTTGTCTTTGCTCTTTTATGTTTTCACACGCAAAAAAACTCTTTAAAAAAGATACATAAGAACTTTTTACGCTCCAAAATAAAGATTCCCTATTACCTTTTAACTCAAGTTTCTTGTAAAAGTAGGGTCTCCTCATCAAATATTCTTGATTATCTTGAGCTTATAAGCTATGATATAGATAATAAAGCATCTTTAGGGCTCAAAAAGTTTTGGAGACTTGCTCAAAAACACTAAGAGAGTGATTATGAAATCTTTTCTTTTTTTATCTATTTTTTTAACATCTCTCTATTCAATAGAACCTATTCAGCCTCTACCTCTTATCCTTGATGATATCAATCTTAATAAAGCCAAACTCGGTCGCGTCCTTTTTAGTGACCCCCTACTCTCTAAAGACGGAACTGTCTCTTGCAACTCTTGTCACGACCTTAGCCTTGGTGGAGCGGACTCACGCGATGTATCACTTGGAGTTGAAAATAAAAAAGGCAATGTCCAATCTCCTACTGTCTTCAATGCTCGTTACAATTTTAAGCAGTTCTGGAATGGTCGAGCAGATACACTCAAAGAGCAAGCTGATGGTTCCCTACACAACCCTGCAAAGATGGCAATGGATAAAAACGCAATCGAAAAATATCTTAATAGCTCAGACTTTTACAAAAAGCAGTTTAAAAAAGTGTATGCTACAAGCAGTATCCTTTACAAAAATGCTATTGACGCCATTGTAGAATTTGAAAAAGCTCTAGTTACACCCAACTCAAGATTTGATCAATTTCTTTATAAAAAAATAGCATTAAGCGATAATGAGCATAAGGGATATGTACTTTTTAAAACGCTTGGATGCATTTTCTGTCATAACGGTATCAATGTGGGGGGAAACTCTTTTCAGAAATTTGGTCTTATGAAAGATATGCCTCATATTATGAATACTCCAGATCGTTACGCTATCACAAAAAATGTGCGTGATAAAAATATTTTTAAAGTTCCCACTTTACGAAATATCGAATATACTGCTCCTTATTTTCATGATGCCTCTTCTAAAACACTCTATGAAGCCGTTAAAGATATGAGCCATTTGAATCTTGGGATCGCCCTAGAAGAAGCTGAAATTCAAGAACTTCTTGCTTTTTTAAAATCTCTTAGTGGTGATCAACCCACTATATTGAAAGAAAAGTAAAATTATGAGAAACACTTTTGTTGCTGGTTTTATTGGAGCACTCTCTGTTGTGCTTTTAGCCTTGTTCTATACACATCAAACTAAGTTTTCTAGTAACTATAAAGAGGTTTTAAGCATCTTACATACGCTTAATTCTGTTGAGCAAAAATTAAACTACAATATCTTGCAAAATAGCATTTATCTCTATACAAATCAAGATAATATAGCGCAAAATAGAGCTATATTAAGCCAATCAATAAAAGCAATTAAAGCTCATGCGCTTATTCAAGATAAGAACTACGATAAAGTTTATAAAAAGACACTCAAACTTGAGATAGAAACAGAAAAATATTTTTCTCAATTAGATAATTTTTTAAGTCTAAATGCGAGTATTAAAAATTCATTTATCTACATCAACACACATGCGTATAATGCGTTACTCAAAGAGGAGCATAACCCAAAATACATTCGTATGGCTCAGTACATTTCCAAGGCATTCATCACCGCAGCTCACACTCTTGACACAGATCTTTTACTAAATACTGAAAAAAAGATACAAGCACTTAATAATTACAATCAGAGTCTCTCAAAGCCGAGTCGTCCTATTGAACTTTTTTTATTGCATGTAAGGTTTATTTTAAAAAATTTCCCTCCTTATATTGAAACGCTTAATCATCTTTTGTCAGATCCTTTATTGCAAAATACAACAGATATTCAAAATACTTTTAGTGCGATTGCCATACGAGACATGCAGGCACTCAACTATTTTGCCGTCTTTTTAATGGTGCTTTTTGTTTTCTCTATTGCCTATATTTTAGTCCTGCTCCTACGCATACACAAAGAAAACAAAGAACTAGAAGCAGCACAAACTAATCTACAATCATCTCTTGTAACCGATCGGCTCACAGGACTTAAAAATCGTTTTAGCTTTGAAAATGAGTTGCAAAAATTTCATAAGCCAACACTTGTTTTACTTAATCTTGATAATTTTAAACATATAAATGACTTTTATGGTGTTTCCGCGGGAGATTATATTTTATGTCAATGCGCAAAGATACTTAAAAGTATCACACTCAAGCAATTTGATGAGCAAATTTTTCGTCTTGGTGGTGATGACTTTGGAATTATTTTTGAAGATGTTTCACAAGAAGCAACTTTTCAAAATGCACAGATGATTATACGCGCAATTGATACTTATGACTTTATCGTCAATGACATACGGATAAATATCACTATTTCAGCTGCCATAAGTAACGAAGTGCCTCTGATTGAAAATGCTGATATGGCACTAAAGCATATAAAAACACTTGCGAATAAAAAACTTATCGTTTATAGTAATAAACTTAATCTAAGAAGAAAAATTTTACATAATATTGAAGTTACAAACATCTTAAAAGAGGCAATCAAACACAATCGTATCACTCCTTATTTTCAACCTATCTTTCATCTTAAGCACAAAAAAATAGAAAAATACGAAGCTCTAGTTCGCATAAAGAATGCCGCAGGAGACATACTGCAACCTTACGAATTTTTGCCTGTTGCGGCTAAAACACCTTATTATGCTGAAATCACTCGTATTATGATTCAAAAAAGTATGGACTATTTTCAAAATCTTCCTTATAGGTTCTCTGTTAATATTGCGATGCAAGACCTGCTCAACACAGAACTAATGAGCGTCATCAAAGAGACCTTGGAGGCAAACAAAGAGACTGCAAAACGACTTGATTTCGAGCTTTTAGAGAGTGAGCATATTGAAGATATGGAGCTGGTAAATAGTTTTATTCGAGAGATAAAGTCTTTTGGCTGTCGTATCTCAATTGATGATTTTGGTTCAGGATATTCTAATTTTTCTTATCTATCCCAACTCGATTTTGATACCTTGAAGATAGATGGCTCACTCATCAAAGAGATAAACAGTGACAAAAAAAGCTACCAAATTGTTAAAATAATTGTTGAATTTGCAACTATAAACAAACTAGAGATCGTAGCCGAATTTGTGGAAGATGCTGCTATATCGGAGTGCTTAGAGATTTTAGGAGTCACCTATGCGCAAGGATACTATTATGGCAAACCTTTGCCAGAGACTCTTTAATTTTCTATCTTGCATGTAAGGATTTATTATGTCAAACAACTCTCAACTCAACGCTATATGTTCTCAACTACTCACGCAAGATGATTTAAACCTCCCTGAAGCACTTATATCCAATATCATAAAAAATAAAATACTCACTCAAATAATAATTTCAGAAAAGACGAGCTCTATTAGGATTTTTTCGACCACGCAACTTTATCTTTCGCGAATCACTCCTCTTTTGCATGATTTTGGCTTCAATGTCATTGATGAAGTGACTTACACTATAGAACATGAAAAAAATCTCATCTTCATAAATCGCTTCAACCTAGATATAAAAGAGCAAAAAAAGCTTCAAGTATCAAAAACAAACATTGAAGCAATTATATCTGATGCGCTGATGGAAAAAAACTTTTCCCAATGCAAACTCTATTCTCTTGTGTTTTTTGAAAACATTTCCACGCGTGAAGTTTCTCTATTGCGTGCTTTTATCCAATACATAAACCAAGCAGTTTTAGCAATCAATCATAACAGCATTCTTGATACGCTTATCTCTTATCATTCACTTTCAAAACAATTTATCGCTTATTTTACAGCAAAATTTGATCCTAATCTAAAAAAAAGAGAAGAACATCTTAAAAAAATTGCGCACACTATTGAAGAGCAGATAAAAGGTGTTGCAAATATTACTGATGACAAAATACTCAAGCTCACCTACGCTGCACTTCAAGCTATGTTGCGTACTAACTATTTTTTAGGGCGTGATGCAATCTCTTTTAAAATAGATACAAAAAGTTTTGCTCTCAATCTCAAAGGATTACAGCCAAATATCGAAACATTTGTGTATCATCCTAATTTTAGTGGCTTGCACCTAAGAATGAGTCGTATTAGCCGTGGTGGACTACGCTGGAGTGAGCGTCATGAAGATTATCGTCAAGAGATAAAATCTCTTATGATTACACAAGAGGGAAAAAACTCTATTATTATTCCTGATGGAGCCAAAGGTGGCTTTGTCATTCATAAGAATAAATCAGAAATCACAAAAGAGTTCTTCAATGAAGTCTATAAAGACTTCATACACAACCTTCTTGATCTTGTTGATAATATGAAAGATACTAAAATAATTAAAAACCCTGAAATTATCGCCTATGATAGTGATGATACTTATTTTGTTGTGGCAGCGGACAAGGGAACTGCAAGCATGAGTGATGTAGCTAATGCTGTTGCGATTGAGCGTGGTTTTTGGCTAGGAGACGCATTTGCAAGCGGAGGCAGCAAGGGATTTGGACATAAGGACTTAGGCATTACAGCTAAGGGTGCTCTTGTCTCTGCAAAACGCTTTTTTATCGAACAAGGTATTGATATCAACAAAAAGAGTGTCACTATCGTTGGTATTGGCTCTATGAATGGTGATGTTTTTGGAAATGGTATGATTGATTCAGAAGCTTTCAAACTCTTAGGAGCTATCTCGCATAAGGAGATCTTTATCGACCCTAATCCAGACCCTCTTACCTCCTTTGAGGAGCGCAAGCGTCTTTTTCACTCTAAAAATGGGAGCTGGAATGCTTATGACAGCTCACTGATTTCCAAAGGTGGAGGAGTATTTTTACGCTCACAAAAATCCATAGAACTCAGCGATGAAATTAAAAAAATGATAAAAACAAGCCGTAAATCACTCTCAGGAGAGGAGCTTGCGCGAGCACTTCTTTGCATGCAGGTTGATATGCTCTTTAATGGTGGTGTTGGCACCTATGTAAAAAGCTCTGATGAAAATAATTTAGACTTAGGAGACAAGCAAAACGAAGCTGTTCGTGTGGATGCGGCAGATTTAAAAGCCAAGGTTGTTTGCGAAGGTGGCAACCTAGGATTTACTCAAAAAGCTCGCATAGAGTACGCTCTTGCAGGAGGAAAGATTAATCTTGATGGCATAGATAACGCAGCAGGTGTAAACACTTCTGATCACGAGGTAAACCTCAAGATACTACTCAATGCTGTTAGATCAAAAGTTCTTCTTAGTGCTCAAGAGAGCCAATCGCTTCTACAATCGCTCACTGAACAAATTGTCAATACCGTTCTTTGGAATAACTACTCCCAATCTATAGCTATCTCACAAGATGAAATACGAAGTAAAAGTTTTTTAAGTGACTTTATCACTACTATTGAAATTTTAGAGTCAGAAATCACTGCCTTTAATCGTCATGACTTTTTTATTCCAAAAAATGAAAATATGCGTGAAATCATCACAAAAGAAGGCAATATTGTTCGACCTATTTTAAGCTTTATGATTTCATACTCAAAAATATTTATCAAAGATCTTTTACTTAAAAGCGCATTAATTAAAGAGTCTTTTGCATTAGAATACCTTTTTAAATATTTTCCAAAATCCTTTATTAGCGCGTATGAACACGAGATAAAAGAGCACCCCTTGCGCAACAAAATCATCGCCACGGTTATAGCCGACAAGCTTGTCAATCTGCAAGGCTCAAGTTTTATTTGTGATTATAAAAAACTTGGGCAAGAGCGCTTTTTAGTTAAGATAAAATCTTATCTTATCAGCAATCAGCTTTTTGGTACCAATGATATACGTCACGAAATCTACAGAAATGACTACAAACTTGATATTAAAACCCAATACAAACTTCTCAGTGATATAGAACATACTCTTAATTTTTCAACACGCTGGATGGTTAAATATTTAGATAACTCTCAGATTGACGCCGTTCATATTATGGACTACAAACATCCACTATTTGAATTACTCAAACGCATCAATCCTAATAATCCAAAAACCTATCTTGAAAATAATGAAAACTTTAACCATTTTTTCAATCAATTAGAGTATCTGCGTTTTGCAATTTCTACAATTATCATTAAAGAAGAGGCGCATCATAATTACGAAGATGTAGCTGAGCTCTTTTATAAGATTGTCAATGAATTTAAAATTATCGATATCATCACCTCTCTCAATAATGTCAATATCAGCTCAAAAAGTGATACAAAGCTCAAGAATCAGCTTTTACAGTTTATAGAATTTATTGTAGTGCATTTTACACAGAAGGTTTTAGAGTTCCAGCGTATAAATGAGAGCCCTGAGCTTGCTTTTAAAAGTTATATAGCCAATGACAAAGAAGCATTTGCACTGATAAAAGAGGAGATTGAGAACTTTATCTTAGAAGAGAAAAAAGATATAAAAGAGATAGCCGTAACTGTTAATCAGCTTATGTCTTCAGCTATCTAAGACCTTACATGTAAATACTCTTTACATGTAAGTTATATATTTTCTAAAGCATTATCAATACGAGAAAGAGTCTCTTCTTTTCCAATAATAGCCATAATGCTATCAATTCCAGGACCACCCATCTTACCTACTAATGCCACACGAAGTGGCTGTCCAATTTTCCCAAAACCTATCTCACGCTCAGTCACTACAGTTTCAACAAGATGATGATAATCACTCGGTAGATGTAAAGCTTCTGCTGTCATGAGGCGTGCTTTAAAATCTTCTAAGATAGCTTTTGCTTCTCCTTTAAAAGCTTTATTCACTGCTTTTGTATCATACTGTGTAGGCGTATCGAGAATCTCTTTGATTTGAGTCACCATCTCCACTAGGGTCTTTGAACGCTCTTTAATAACATCAAGAAGTATCTCTTTTTTATCATGAGAACTCAAAACTAAGTCATACTCTTGTAGTAATTTTACCAAAGTATCATTTGGAGTATTTTTAATATAATGCGCATTGAGCCAATCAAGCTTTTCAGTATTATAGATAGACGCAGATTTATTGATATCTTTTGGATTAAAAAGAGCGAGCATCTCTTCAAATGAAAAAATTTCCTGATCCCCATGACTCCAACCTAATCGTACTAAAAAGTTTAAGAGTGCTTTGGGGAGATAGCCCATCTCTTTATACATCATCACATCCGTTGCGCCATCACGCTTGGAGAGTTTTTTGCCATTTTCATTATGAATCATTGGGACATGATAAAACTCTGGAATATCAAAACCCAAAGCTTCATAAACAATAATCTGCTTAGGTGTATTTGAAAGGTGGTCATCTCCACGAATGACGCTATTAATACCCATCAAAGCATCATCAATCGCAACAACAAAGTTATATGTTGGCGCTCCATCACTACGGGCGATAATAAAATCATCTAAGATATCCTCGACATTAAAAACTATCTCACCCTTAATGCCATCTTTGACTCTTATAGTACCACTTAGAGGGGCTTTGATGCGAATAACAGGCTCGACTCCCTCAGGAGGCGTACCCTCAAAATCACGATACCTTCCATCATAACGCGTTCGCTCTTTATTGCTCATCTGCGTTTCACGAAGAGAATCGAGTTCTTGGCAACTCATATAACAACGATACGCCTTGCCTTCATCAAGAAGTTGATCTATATATTTTTTGTAAATTTCATCACGCTGTGATTGATAAGTGATTTCACCATCATGCGCTAAACCAATCCAATCAAAAGCTTTTATAATTGCTCTTGTTGCATCCTCGTTGTTACGACTTCTATCCGTATCTTCAATACGCAAGACAAACTTTCCATCATTATGTTTGGCCCAAAGATAGCTAAAAAGTGCTGTTCGTAAGCCACCAATATGGAGGTAACCTGTGGGACTTGGTGCAAAGCGTGTTACTGTCATCGTATTTCCTCATTTATAATTGGCGAATTTTACCGTATTTATAGTAAAATGGCACACTCTAAATTAAAGATACTCTATGTTTAAATTTTTACCCTTACTTCTACTTACAAGTTTTGCTTATGCTCAGATGATAGATGGTGTTGCTATATTGGTAAAAAAAGAGCCTATTACCCTCTACGATATTGAACAAGAGATGCGTAGCACAAATAAAGAACTTAAGATTGCTGTCGATACTTTAATTCGCAAAAAGCTTGAAGCTCAAGAGATAAAAGAGCGTCATATCAAAGTGGATTCTGAGGAGGTCTATAAAGATCTTAGAATGATGGCAGAACAAAATCACATGACACTCTCGCAACTTTACACCGCAATGCTAAAATCTCGTGGACTTTCAGAGATGGAGCTCAAAGCAAAGGTCAAAGAGAAGATTTTAAATCAAAAACTCTATGGCGCTATTGCCTTTTCAAAAATGAGTCAGCCAAGCGAAGAAGATGAGCTAGCTTATTATAAACTCCATACCGATCGCTATAGCTATTCAGAAAATTTTTCAGTAATCATCTATACTTCGGCATCAAAAGAGAAACTGCAAGAAAAAATTGATAATCCAATGTTTTATTCTCCTGAGGTACGGAGTGAATCCACAGAACTACAAAGTGCACAATTAAATCCTCAATTAGCACAACTTTTAGCCAAAACACCACTCAATAGATTTAGCCCCATAATCCCTGCTCCAAACAAGGTCTTTATGAGCTTTTTTATTCAAAAAAAATCTCCTCCAATCATCACACCTTTTGAAAAAGTACGCGCGGATATCAATGCGGCCCTCATGCAAGAACGCCGTCAAAGCGTCCTCAACGACTACTTCATGCGCCTAAGAATGAATGCGGATATTGAGATTATTCGTTTAGATAGGAGTTAAGAAAACTGAAAATATATTTAAAATAATAGACTATTTGGGTATATTTTTATAAAATTATAAGAAAAGAGGTAACTGAAGATTATCTACAAGAGATTTTTGTTTCCATGCAAGCCAAAGCTTACATGTAACGCTCTAAGTATTTTGTATCGAAGTCGTTATTGATAAAGTCAGGGTTTTGCATCATATTTTTATGAAATGCGATAGTTGTTTTGATACCAGCGACATCAAACTCACTTAAAGCACGGTGCATCTTAGCAATAGCATCGCTACGGTCTTTTCCATAAACAATAAGCTTTCCAATCATAGAGTCATACACAGGAGAAACTATATAGCCAGCGTACACATGTGTATCAATACGAATACCGCGTCCCCCTGGAGCTATCCACTTTGTGATTTTTCCAGGGCAAGG
Organism: uncultured Helicobacteraceae bacterium; assembly: GCA_947311765.1. Taxonomy (GTDB): domain Bacteria; phylum Campylobacterota; class Campylobacteria; order Campylobacterales; family Sulfurimonadaceae; genus S010-53. Next base: position 4,629 of record CAMZLS010000025.1, on the reverse strand, counting down.
TAAAAATTTGATAGGGTCTTCTGCGGTAATACGACACTCTATCGAGTGACCTTTGAGTACAACGCTCTCTTGTGAAGGAAGTCTTTCACCCTCTGCTACACGAATCATCATCTCAATCAAATCTAAACCACTCACCTCTTCTGAGACAGTGTGCTCTACTTGAAGACGAGTATTCATCTCCATAAAATAGAAGTCTAAGTTTGCATCAAGTAAAAATTCAAATGTTCCAGCGCCTTCGTACTTGATATACTTCGTTGCTTGAACTGCCGAAGCGTGAATGCGTTCACGAACTTCTTGGGTAAGAACCATCGCTGGTGACTCTTCTATAAGTTTTTGATGACGACGCTGCATAGAGCAATCACGCTCACCGATATGGAGTACATTTCCATGTGCATCAGCAATAATTTGCACTTCAATATGGCGTGGATTTTTAATGAATTTTTCCATATAAATCGTACCATCACCAAAAGCAGCTATCGCTTCAGACTCTGCCGCCAAGAAGGCATTTTCAAGATAACTTTCATCTTCGACAACACGCATTCCGCGTCCGCCACCACCTTGGGCTGCTTTTAAAATAACAGGGTATCCTACTTCTTTAGCACGCTTAGCTGCGTCAGCGATATCTTCGATAGCTCCATCACTTCCTGGAACAACAGGAACACCTGCTGCAATCATGACATCTTTTGCTTTTGATTTGTCAGACATCATCACCATTATTTCTGGTGTTGGTCCTATAAATTTAATCCCATGATGTGTACAAATTTCTACAAAATGTTGATTTTCACTTAAAAAACCATAGCCTGGAAATATTGCGTCACATCCGCTTATCTCTGCCGCTGAAATAATAGCTGGAATGCTCAAATAACTTTCAGAACTTGGTGCTCCACCGATACAGACTGAAGCATCAGCAAGTTTTAAGTAGGCAGCATCTTTATCTGCTGTTGAATAGACTGCAATAGCCTCTTTTCCCATCTCTTTGATTGTGCGAATAGCGCGTAAGGCAATCTCTCCGCGGTTCGCAACTAAGATACGTTTAATTTCAGCCATATTTAGATTTTCTCTATTGCAAACAGTGGCATATCAAACTCGACCGCTTGACCATCACTCACTAAAACATCAAGAATTTTACAATCAAATTCTGCTTCAAGTTCATTCATAATCTTCATCGCTTCTAAAATAGCTAGCGTTTGACCTTTTTTCACCGTATCACCTTTTTTGACAAATACTGGTGAATCAGGAGATGGTGAAGCATAGTAAGTCCCAACCATTGGAGAGAGAATCATATCTTCCGTATGAGTTGTTGCGGCAGTCTGTCCAGATTCTGCTGGCACTGCTGTTGACACTGTTACAGGCGCAGCTACTGCTGGTGCAGCCACTAAGCCTGTTGCTTTTTCAAGTTCAATTGAAAAATCTTCTTTTTTTATTTTCATTGATGATAGTCCACTATCATCAAATTCATTTATCAGTGCCTTAATTTGTTTCATGTCCATAATTACAACTCCTAAAATTGGCTAATTTTTTGTGTGATATAATACCATATTTATAATTAATAACAAGGTAACATATGGGTCTTAAAGCAGATACTTGGATACGAGAAAAGGCCTTAAAAAATGGAATGATATACCCATTTTGCGAGGACCAAATAGGAAAAGGTGTAGTAAGTTATGGATTAAGTTCTTATGGCTATGACATCCGCGTAAGCAATGAATTTAAAATTTTTACGAATTTAAATTCAACCGTGGTTGATCCAAAACACTTTGATGAAAATAATGTTGTTGATTTTGAAGGCGATATCTGTATCGTTCCTCCAAACTCATTTGCCTTAGCGCGGACGGTGGAGTATTTTAAAATTCCTCGTGATGTTTTGGCAATTTGTCTTGGAAAATCAACCTATGCGCGCTGTGGGATTATTGTCAATGTAACACCATTTGAACCTGAATTTGAAGGCCATATTACTATAGAAATTTCAAATACAACCCCGCTTCCTGCAAAGATTTACGCTAATGAAGGAATCGCTCAGGTGCTTTTTTTACAAGGTGATGAAGCCTGTGAAACAAGCTATAGAGATAAAAAAGGGAAATATCAGTCCCAAGAAGGCATAACCCTTCCTAGAATTTTAAAATAAAGGATAGACAATGCTACACGAATACCGTGATATTATTACTCACATGAAAGCCAACGAAGGTGCAAATGCACATTTTTTAAAAATTTTCGATCAACATAATGATATCGACAATCAAATAATCAGAGCCGAACATGGAAGTATTGCTACGACTTCATTGGAAATAGAAAAACTAAAAAAAGAAAAGCTTCGCCTCAAAGATGAAGCACATCGTATGATTTTAGAGTATAAAAAAGAGCATAACCTCTAAAGAATCTTTAACTGACCTTGCACACCATAAGACACCCTGAATATCTTATGGCGCTCAAGGTCAGTCTTTAAAACTCTCTCTGGCGATCTGCCCACAATGGCTTGATCGCCTTTGATTACAACAACTCCTTCTCTATCCAGCGAGAGAGCGCATACAAACCCCAAACATGCTGCTTAAAGCTTCCTCTTGAGGCGCGTTGCACATAATCATGCAAGACCTCTTTGTGAAATAGTCCCGTTTTTTCGTTTACATGTAAGATTTTTTCTATTCTTCCTGAAGCGATAAGGTACTCCATATAAGGATTTGAAAAACCCTTCTTTTTGCGTTTTACAATGCTCTCATCAAGATACGCAGAGGCGACTTTTTTGAGCAGATCTTTTGTGATACCGTTTTGATAACGCAACTCAGGCTTAAGAGAAAAGACAGTTTCCACAAGATTGTGGTCTAAAAACGGGGTGCGTGACTCGATAGAGTGTGCCATAGAAACACGATCAAGTTTTGTCAAAAAATGCTCTGCTTGAAAGTGTTGCAAATCGATATAACTATACCAGATACTTGCATCACTATGCGCACTCTTTTCAAAATTATCTCTACAAGGCTGAAGATATTGCAAGGATTCATTATCACGGATATTACGGCGCAAAAGCTTGTTTTTTTGGAGGTCTGTAAATTTTTCTCCTGAAGTGCGAAACAGCAGAGTTTCATCAAAAATTCGCTTGTACCACTCCCACTCACGGTTCATAGAGAAATTGCCATGAAAATACTTTTTGAGCCAGTTTTTATGCCCAAGCTGTGACGCTTTTTCAATATCAAGATACTCAAAATATTGCCTATATCCCAAAAAAAGCTCATCACTCCCCTCCCCGCTCATCACTACCTTGTAGCCCTCTTTTTGTATCGCCTCAAAAAGCAGATATAGAGGTATAGAAGCGGGGTCGTTGAGTGGTTCATCGAGTGCATCAAAAACTACATCACTTGCCTCTATAAAATCATCTTGCGAAATCACTATCTCTTGGTTTTGCACCCCTAGAAATTTCGCTGTCGCAGAGGCATTGTCTCGCTCATCATATTTTTGAAAATTTTCATAGCCTAGCGTAAAAGTAGATAGTTTGACCCCTTGGCTTTTTGCCATGGCTACTATCAGAGCGCTATCAATGCCTCCTGAGAGCAGTGAAGCCATGCCAACATCACTCTCAAGGCGTAAACCTATCGCCTCTTCAAGACTTTGTGTGATTACATGTAAGGCTTCTTTTTCTGTTTCGACCTGGCCTGGACTTACATGTAAAGATGAATAATAGGGCTTACATGTAAGCGTATTGTTATAAAACTCCAGATAATTTCCAGCGGAGAGTTTTTCTACGCCTTGATAAAATGTATGTGGGGATGTTGGTGCTAAAAAGCTAAGGTAACTCAACATTGCATCACTATTCATTTTTACAGAATGCAAAAGGGGTTTAAGCGCCTTAATCTCTGAAGCAAAGGCAAAGAAATTTTCATTTTTCAAAAAGAAGAGCGGTTTTTTCCCAAAACGGTCACGAAAAAGAAAAAGCCGCTCCCCGTCAAACAGAGCAATAGCAAACATCCCTACAAGATGCTGTACAAAATCAACTCCCCATTGCAGATAAGCAGCAATCAAAACTTCTGTGTCACTGCTATTTTCAAAAGGGAAATTCAACTCTTTTTTTAAGGCTTTATAGTTATAAATTTCTCCATTAAAGGAGAGTAAAATATCCTTATGTCTTACAGGCTGATGTGCCCTTGCGTCCAAGTCCATTATACTAAGACGCTGGTGCGCAAAAAAGAGTTTCTCCCTCTCAACAATACCACAATAATCAGGTCCTCTGTGAGCAAGTAAGGCTAAAGATTGACGGGCAATACGGGGTTCATATTCACCAATTATCCCAAAAATAGCGCACATTATTTATAAAATCCCACACTCATATCACGCTCCATATAGCCTGTCACTATCTTACATGTAAGCTCAAACTCTTCTGCTAAGGCGTAAATCTCCTCTTGTTGAAAGTAGTTATAAACTATAGAGTCATCCTCACCCATTAAAATATTAAAGACAAAGCCCTTGCGTGAGTGCTCTAAACATCTTTGGATAAAAAGGTGTGTCTCAAAACGACTTAAAATATTCATCGCTCCGCTACATATGTAATAATCTGCCTTAGGAAGTGTATCTTTTAAGATGTTTACATGTAAGACTCTACAACCCGTGCGTTTACGAGCCTCTTGAACCATCTGTGGCATAACT
>CAMZLS010000024.1 GCA_947311765.1 uncultured Helicobacteraceae bacterium | reverse complement strand
GAAACAAGATGGTATATCTCAAATCTCACAGAAAATGCAAAAACTTATTTACACATCATCAGAAGTCATTGGAGAATTGAAAATTCACTTCATTATGTTAAGGATGTAGCTTACCAAGAAGACTTTGATAGAACAAGAACTGATCAAATTCCTTATATCAAAACCACTCTACGAAACTATGCTATAAATCTTCAAAGTATCAATAATATTACAAACAAAACACAATCAAGAAAATTGATGGCTTAGGGTGTTTTAGATGTATTTAGTTTAAGGAGCTCTTAGTTTTGATTTACCGTGTTTCTTTCTCTCCTTCATTGAAAAACTTTACAAATTCAGATATAATTCCAAACTCTTTTTAGAGAATTTTAAGTAAAGGAAAAAATCGATGCCAAAGATGAAATCCGTTAAAGGCGCTACTAAGCGTTTTAAAGTGAAAAAAAATGGTTCTATCAAACGTGGAACAGCGTTTCGTAGCCATATCTTGACAAAACAAGATGCAGGTCAGCGTCGTGATCAAAACAGCCCAAAAGTTGTTGCGAAAGCAGATGCTAAAAACATCAAAGCGATGATTAACTAGTAATCATTTAACAGTACTCTCCAGTAAAAGCTGGGCAAGACCACAAAGTGGCACCTTTACATGTAAACATGTCTAAGGGTAAAGAAAAGGAAAAACATGCCAAGAGTAAAAACAGGTGTCGTAAGACGTCGTCGTCATAAAAAAGTATTAAAAGCTGCTAAGGGTTTCTTTAGTGGACGTAGAAAACATTACAGAAAAGCAAAAGAGCAGATTGAACGTTCTTTAGTATATGCATTCCGTGATAGAAAACAGAAAAAACGTGAGTTTCGTAAACTATGGATTATCCGTATCAATGCGGCTAGTCGCTTAAATGGTACTACATATTCTCGTTTCATGAACGGTTTGAAAAAAGCTGGCATCGAACTTGACCGTAAAATTCTTGCTGATATGGCTATGAATGATGCGGCTGCATTTACTGCAGTTGCCGAAAAAGCTAAAGCAGCACTTTAATCTTTAAGGCATTTCGCCTTAAAGACCTCCTCTACTCAATCTCATACCCTTTTTTAATTAAACATTTTTTACACTCTTCGCTCAGTTTTGGTGTAGCCGAATTTTCAGCATCTTCTTGTGTGTAGTATTTACATTCGGATAGGTCATGACGCACCATCTGCTCGGTATGATTATCAGGGCAGACAAGACCATTAACAGTGAATTTTTTTGTGCTACATCCGCTTAATAAAATTAAAGCAAATAAGCTTACATGTAAGAGTTTCATAGAAATTTCCTCTTGTTGAAAATTTAGCTGTTATGTAATTTAGCGTGAAACGCTAAATTACATAATGAAGACATTAGGAACAATAAACGGGTATTTTTTCTGTTTACGGTAGATATGTTTACGGACAACTTGACGGATATCGTTTTCCATTGAACGTGGGTTTTCGAGATGGTTTGGTTTGATATTTACTAAAAACTGCTCTAAAACATCTTCTATCTCTTTTGCAAAAGCGCGGTCTTGTTTATCTGCTACTAGTCCAAATGAAGTAACTCGTGGACGAGAGATAAGCTTAGAATCTGCCTCTGAAACTTGCGCAACAATCATAACGACACCATCATTTGCCATTTTTTGGCGATCTATGACGATATCATTTTCTATTTGGTGATTGTTCTGATTGTCAATGTAAGTTTTGCCAACTTTAACACTTTTTACTTTACGCATAAATTTTGGTGCTACTTCAATACAGTCACCGTCTGTCATAAGCAAGATATTGCGCTCAGGAACACCACACTCCATACCTGTTTTCTTGTGGCGGACGATATGGTTGTATTCGCCATGAACTGGTAAAAAGAATTTAGGATTTGTTAAGCGCAAAATAAGTTTTTGCTCTTCAATTCCTGCGTGACCTGATACATGAATGTCACGATCGGCGTAGATATCTGCTCCTGCGCGTTGTAGGTGATTAAGCATACCAGAGATAGAACCTTCATTTCCAGGGATTGCGCGTGACGAGAGGATAATTAAATCATTTGGCTTGATTTTGATATGACGGTGCTCACCGATAGCCATTCTAAAAAGTGCAGAATTAGCTTCACCTTGTGAGCCTGTTGTAACGATTAGTACATCTTTGTCATTCATGCGACTCACTTGGTCTGCATCAACAAAGATTCCCTTAGGAAAGCGTACATAATCATACTGCATAGCAAGTTCAAGATTACGCTCCATTGAGCGACCAATCACACAGATTTTACGGTTATATTTGAGCCCTGCCATAATAGCTTGGTACACACGGTGAACATTTGAGCTAAAAGTAGAAAGGATAACACGCCCTGTCGCTTTTGAAAAAACACGATCAAGAGCAGGAGCAACTGCTAATTCGCTTGGTGTCATCTCTTTATTGTAAGAGTTTGTAGAATCACTTAAAAGACAAAGAACACCTTTTTCGCCATAGTGAGCAAAACGATGCAAATCAGCAGTGTAGCCGTCTATCGGTGTGTGATCAATTTTAAAATCACCCGTGTGAATAACAGTTCCAGCCTCTGTGGTAATTGCCAATGAAGAAGAGTCTAAAATAGAGTGCGTCATATGCATCCACTCTATCTCAAAATCATTCCCTATTTTATACTGTTGGCGTTTTACAATTGGGTTGAAATAGCGACGAAACTCTTTCATATGATGCTCGTCAAATTTATTGCCAATCATTGCAAGAGGGAGTGATGTTGCGTAAATTGGAAATTGCATCTCTTTAAAAAGATATGGCACTGCACCGATATGATCTTCGTGAGCATGTGTAATGATAATTGCAACAATTTTATTTTTAATTTCACGAACATAAGAGAAATCTGGTACTAAAATATCAACACCATGCATCTCCTCATCAGGAAAACTCATCCCAACATCAACTAAAATGGCTTCGTTTTCTGTTTCAAAAACAGTAATATTTCCACCAATTTCACCTAAGCCACCAAGAGGAGTAATGCGAATCTTTGCCTTACTTTCAAGATTGATTTTATAATGAGGATTCAAGCGATTTTTTTGAACTTCTTGATTTTTTTTCACGAAGTCTAAAAGGTTTTTATCAACTGGGGTAGAACCTCTTTTGTTTCTTGATCCACCGCGTTTTGCATTTGGATTTTGTTTTTTTTGAGGGCGAGGTCCACGGTTTTGTTGTGGTTTTTTCTCTGTATTTATATCTTTGTCGCCATCAGGGCGTGGTTTATTACGATTTACAGGACGACGATTGTTATTACGACGCGCTTGTGGTGCTCGCTTTGATTTTGCTTCAGGCGCAGGTGTGTTTTTTGGCGCAGTGTTTGGTGCTGCTGTTGGGGTAGTATCTTCCATCCAAACTCCTATTTTTATAAAATGTTATAGAGTTGGTGATAGTCCGAGGTCCTTACTTGATGAGGCCGAATGGTAGGAGGAAGTCCTAGCTCATGAAGAGCTTGCGAGACTTTTTCCTTTTCATAATGGCTAGAGAGATTTTTAAGGAGTGTTTTTCGAGGTTGCGTAAACGCTATGCGTAGCATCGCCTCGAAATCTTCATCACTTCGACTCGCTGTTTTTGATATAAGCAGTACAGCAGAATCGACTTTGGGCATCGGATCAAAAGCTTCAGGGGGGACTGTGACTACAATACTAGCCTCGCCCACACTTTGCGTAATAATTCCGAGTGAACCAAAGTTTTTCTCTCCAGCACTAGCAGCAAACTTAAGTGCTACTTCACGCTGAACCATAACAAGAATTGTACGACATTGTGGATCTTCGAGGGCTTTTAAGATGATATTTGTAGCAATATAATAGGGCAAATTTGCCACTAAATTGTACGGTTCATCCAAAAGCTGTATCTTCCATGCATCTAAAACATCTCCACAATGGAGCGTTAGACGATTGGTAGTGATCTCATCTTTAAATGTCTTACTTAATAACTTGCATAAATCGGTATCGACCTCAAAAGTAGTTACACTTTTGACATCAACTAAAAATTTAGTTAAATCACCTAAGCCAGGTCCAATTTCTGCGACTCGTAAGTCATCATTGGGCATCGCTTCGACGATTTTGTGCAAAACACTCTCATCTTTTAAAAAATTTTGACCAAATCTCTTTTTGGCTACATGTTCTTTTTGCATTGGAGGATACTACAACAAAAGTGCTTATAAAAAGATAATACTCTTACATGTAAAGCTATTTCTTTTTAATAATAAGATCTAAATACTTACTAGGAGTGACACGCATCATCTCTTGCGCTAACCAACGAATTTGGAAATAAGCCGCTCCGCTATCTCGAAGAGTGTAGTAATTTTTCAGACTTCGTAGATTGAAGGTGACGACCATATCTACTTTGAAATTGTCTGTCACTATATGTTTAAAAGCATCGCCTACATTTCGTTTCTTTTTTCCTGCTTCAAGAGCATTAAAAAGTGCCTCAGGATTATCTTGTATCTCATCAAGGTATTTGAGAGAACTTTTAGCGACGGCAATAGAGTAAAAATCATCTACAATTCTACTTTGATACTCTAGTTTATTATAAATCGCTTCTATCTCAATGCTACTGTATCGCCTGTCTGTTGTGACAAACATATCAAAATCTAAAATCTTTTTAATAAAAAATATACTGTCACCACCATGTTTTGAAGCAACATAGGCATTTATAACAGAGCTCATAGTGTAACGTGTACTTCGCACAGATATGGCTTGGATACGGTGGCGAGCATGTTCTTGAAGCACCCCTCTTGAAGTTCCACGAATAAGAAAACTAAGATTTGCGTGTTCTAAGATAGAGTGATGAAAATAAGTCCAAGCCAAATCATCTAAAAGACTAGAATCCTCAATGCCATTAAGTTCATCACACATAGCGTCATCAGGCATTACTGATTCAATCGCTTGAACGACATCATTTTCACTATTTCCAAAAGAGTCATAACAGGTTCGAGCTGCTGTTTCCGCGACACCAATGCCTGTATCTTGTAATAATGTAACCTTTGGTTGTGAATATTCAATGCCATACATATTCATTTTTATATCCTCTTAATAGTTCGTTCGCTATTTTACATGTAATATGCTTACACAGAACTATACACTTCTCCATAATGAAAATGAGAATACTTTTTTACACAGCTTTAATTTTATTCAAGCAATGTCCCAGCATTATTGTTGCAATAGTTTTATTACACTATAATTTCTTAACTATTTATAAAGGAAGTCCACATGTGTGACTTTAACAAACTTGATGATGCCCAAAAGGCGGAGTATCACAAACAATTACTTGAATATGCTGAGAGTTTTGGAGGGAAAAACTTTTTTCTTCAGCTTTTAGAGGCTATTCGTAAAACTAAGCCTCATCCTCTTATCGCTAAAAATAGTGAATTTCGTTTTTCTCGTGGAACTATCAAATGGAGTAAGGTTATTTTCAAAGATAAACTGACCTTACTCTTGGATATTCGTGTCAATGAGAGCAAAAATGGCACACTTTTACCAGATAAAGAGGATAAAAAATATAAAAAAGTTCTCAATTTACTTCGTACCTTGGGTCCCATTGAGTTTAATGTGACACCCAAACATCTTAAAGATGGCGATGGATTTGTGATGAAACCTTTTGAAATTATTGATGAAAACACGACAAGATTGAACCCAATTTTTGATGCAATTTTCTTCTGTTCTGTAGATACTATCAAAAAAGTATTAAATTATGAGGCTAAATTGTAGCATGAATGGACAAATAAGGAAAAATATTAAAAGTGGTCTAAAAGTGGCAATAGTACTCAAGCAAGATCAAGGCTCAGGAGCCCTTACAGAGGGAGTTGTACGCGATATTTTAACAAACTCGGCGAAGCACCCTCATGGTATAAAAGTACGCCTAATGAGTGGTGAAATTGGGCGTGTTAAAGAGATATATTAGCGTTTTTTCAAAAAATCAGCTATAATTTTCTTGATGAAAAAGATGAGGCTCGAGTTCATCTTTAGTGTGTAACAAGTAAAAAAACCTGCTTAGACCCCCTGAAGACTCTCCACAATTTTGATTCCGCTTCTAAATAGAAGTGTATATTTTATACTAAGGTACAACAATGGCAGAATTACTAAACGGATCTGTAAAATGGTTCAACGAAGAAAAAGGTTATGGATTTATCCAACAAGATAACGGAGACAAAGATTTATTTGTTCACTTCCGTCAAGTAAATAACTCAGGTTATGGTCGTGTCTCTTTGGCTGAAGGTCAAAAAGTAACTTTCGAAATCGGTGAAGGTCAAAAAGGCCCTCAAGCAGAAAACGTTACACCACTATAGTGGTACTTACACAGGCTTTTATGCCTGTGTCTATTGAGATTGCCACGTTGCAAAGCTCCTCGCAATGACTTTTTTTTAATATTCACCTCAAAACAACTTCTTTACGATAACTTCTATTTTTTAAATCTATCAAAAAACCAATAAAACGCAAACATTAACCCTGGTGTTTTTGCCTTAGACTCATCAAAAACAAATTTTTTCGCTTCGCTTACATGTAAGTAAACCAACTCTATTGACTCTGTATGGATACCACCGCCCTCATGTATCTTCATATCTTCATCTAAAATGGCAAAATAGAGAGTTTGTCTTGCGCCTGAAACACCGACATTAGTAAAAAATGAAGTAATTTTTTCTATCTTTTCTACCGCAACATCGTATCCGCACTCCTCATCTATCTCTTCCTTGGCAATCTGCTCTAAAGAACACTCTTTATCAACAATCCCTGCACATAACTCATAGGTAAACTCGTGATTCTTATCGTTTACATAGACAGGAGGACGAAATTGCTTCACTAAAACAAAGCTATCCTTGCTTTTATGATAGAGTAAAATGGCAACGCTATCATGACTTTGAACCGCCTCCCATGAGAGTTTTTGAGCGTTTTGCATATAATTGATGCGTATTGGCTTAACAAATTTCGGATTTTCTAGTGGAGTGATACTTATTGAGTACATTTTTATACCTTTACATGTAATACATTATGATTATGATACCATTATATCAAAGGATTTTTATGCGTTTAATTTTTATTTTACTTTTTTTATTTGCCTCTTTACCGGCTCAAAAGATATCTGCCTTGTATGATGTCTCTTTTTCTATCTTTGGAAAAATTGGTGAAGCTTATGTGAGCAGATTTCAAAAAGATGGGCATTATTATATCTATGTAGACGCAGGACTTACGGGAAAGGCGGCTGTTATTGGGCAAAATAGGCGGGAAATTCATGAGAGTTTTGGGATAATTAAAGAGGGAGTGTATGTACCAGAGCTTTATAAGATTACTCGCTCTAGTGATCACTTTTATAACCAAACTTTTTTTGTTTTCTATCCAGAGGAGAAGAAAATTGAGGAGCATCGTCTCAGAGAAAAAGATGTTGAGACATCTATATTTAATGTTTTTTCTCTTAATATTGATACAACTGTAAAACGTAAAAAAAGTTCTAGTATGAAAACACTCAAATACTATGCACATAACGACCTCCAATCTATCTTTTTCAATGTAAAACATCTTCTCTCAACTATGAATATTGGTGATAAAAAAGTGGTATATGCTGCTGGTGGGAGCAATAAAAAAGGCGAAATTCTTATCACAAAGCCAAAAGGAAAAAAGTACAAAGAGCTTGCTAACTTAATGCCTACGCATGAAAACAGACTTATAACTGTGCTTATAAATCAAGATATATTTGAGAGCGATAAAGGTGAGTTATATATCTCTTTAGATGAAGATTATCTCGTCAAAGAAGCCTTACTTAAAGATGTTTTGTTATTTGGTGATATTCACGCAACGCGTCGATGGAAGAAAAAAGAGTGAGGGGCTAGCCCCGAGCAGTAAGACCTCGATTGAGCATCTCATCTATCTCACGAGTATAACTTGGATTGCGTTTTGTGAGCTCTTTATCAAACATCAAAACTAACTCTTTGTTAGTGTTTGGATGGCGCGAAATTGCAAAAATAACTTCTGCATAACGCTTGAAATCTTTATCTGGTGCAACACCATGTTTGGCTTTTATTTGACCATAGTGTTTCAAAATAAGCTCAATAGCGGAGCGTAATTCGCTAGTTGAACTTGTATTTTTTTTAATAATATCTTGAAGTTTTTTAAAACTAGGCACCTGTGCCTTTTTTTCAACTTCTGCCTTTTTCTTTACATGTAAGCTCTTTTTCTGTGAAGGATTATACACATAAAAAAATATCAAAATACCTAAAATGAATACAAGAGTTGCAATTAATATGCTTAAATTTAAAATATTCATAAATATACATCCTCATTATATTATTGTACTTTAACAATATACGCTACAATTATACCATGATATCAGAATGGATTATTTATGAATGCTAGTATTGTCATTGTTGAAGATGAAGAAGATATTTTAGAACTTATTGAGTACAATCTTGAAAAGCAAGGTTTTGAAACGATAGGGTTTTTAAATACAAAAAATGTTTTTCAGGTTTTAGAAGAGGAAAAAATTGACTTACTTATTATAGATCGTAATCTTCCAGGTATAGAGGGAAGTGAATTTGTTGCTGTTTTACGCTCTAAAGAGATTGATATTCCCGTTATATTTCTTACAGCAAAAAATAAAGATAGCGATATAGAAGAGGGTTTTGAAATTGGTGCTGATGATTATATCACAAAACCCTTTAGCATGAAAGAACTTATTTTACGTATCAAAGCTATTTTAAAGCGGACAAAATTAGATTTAAATAAAAATGCTGCTACTTATAGAGATCTAAATCTTAATTTAGCTTCTAGACAACTGCATATTAATAAGAATCTTGTAGAACTTAGCAAACTTGAATTTGATCTACTTTATACCCTTATCAATAATCAAAATATTGTACTCAGTCGAGAATATCTTCTTGAACATGTCTGGAATGGTGATGAATTTTATCAAGATCGCACTGTCAATGTTGCAATTAATCGTCTTAAAGAAAAGATAGATCCTAAAAAAAATAAAAATTACATTAAAACAGTTAGAGGTGTAGGTTATACACTGTGTTAAAAATTCATCATCTCTTTTTTATAAAATTCATGTCTCTCTTTGCTGGGACAATTCTTATTGCCTCGTTTATCAGTTATATTACTCTCAAAGATTTTGTGATTTTAAATAATGAAACACAGCTAAAGAAAACTATTAATCTTCTTATGCTTCAGTTAAAAAATAATGATAATCTTGATGAATTTGCCTCTAAAGTAAAGGAGGCGACCGGCTTTAGAATTACCTTGATTGAAAGTAGTGGTCTTGTTATTGCAGAGAGCAATTATAAGCGTACAGAGATGGAAAATCATTCTACTCGTGAAGAGATTATCGAAGCGCGCAAAGATGAGTATGGTGTCTCTATTCGCTATTCACATACACTTAAGGAAGATTTTATTTATGTGGCAAAGGCTGTAAATATTCACAATCATAAGGCTTTTATACGCCTTGCTATGAGTTTAAATAGTGTCTTTGAAAGCTTTTATATCTTTTGGTATCGCATGATATTTGCAATTAGCTTTTTTATAATACTCTCTATTGTCATCCCTTATCAGATGAGTAAAAAAATTCGTTATGATATAGAGCAGATTATTATTTACCTTGAAGAACTCTCTAATAAAAACTATAAAGCGGTACTTCAAACTCGTCATTTTAATGAATTTTTACAAATCTCAGTTATGCTTAAAAATTTGGCAAAAAAACTCCATAGCCGTTCACGTCAAAAACGTAAACATGCTGCTAAATTACGTTTTATTAACAAACAAAGAAATGATATTCTCTCTGCTATTAGCCATGAATTTAAAAACCCTATTGCAGCTATCAATGGCTATGCTGAGACACTGCGCGATGATTTAAATTCACCTGAAAAAATTCGAAAGAAATTTTTGGAAAAAATCATCTCAAATGCAATGAAAATTTCACATATGTTAGATCGTTTAGCCCTCTCAGTTAAACTCGAAAACAATGATCTCTCTATAAAACCTCATAAGTTTAATCTTAGTGATTTAATCACAGATATTATTGAAAACTTAGAAAAAAAATATGCTGATCAAAAAATTATTTTTAAGAGTGTTTCTTTACATGTAGAGGCAGATAAAACAATGATTGAACTCGCTTTAATCAATCTTCTAGACAACGCCCTCAAGTATTCTGAATCAGATGTTAGTATTACTGTGAGCGATACTATACTCAGTGTTAGTGATAAAGGCATTGGAATACAAGAGAATGATATAAAAAATATTACTTCAAAGTTTTACCGTGTTCGTAAAAATAGCTGGGATAACTCTATGGGACTTGGCTTGGCTATTGTTGATTATATTTTAAAATTGCATCAGCTTGAGTTGCATATCACCTCCAAAACAGATTTTGGTTCAACTTTTAGCTTTGATATTAGTCCTATTCTTAGTAAAAAGTTATGATAATAGAGCTCCCAAAGAGACTCAATCCTCTTATTGATACTCTAATGCAAAACGGTATCAGACCTGTCTTGGTAGGAGGTTATTTACGTGATATACTGCTTAAAAATTCTCATAGTAAAGATATAGATATCGAACTTTATGGACTTGAAAATATTCAAGAACTTATTAAAATGCTTACACCCTTTGCTAATCCTCATGAGGTTGGAAAAAGTTTTGGTGTAATAAAGCTCTTTTTTGAGGGCTATGATATAGACTTCTCCCTGCCACGCACTGAAGATAAGATAGCTTCAGGTCACAAGGGATTTGCTATCAAAACCTATTATGATATCGCTTTTGAAAAGGCGGCGTTGCGTAGAGATTTTACTATCAACGCCATGGGATATGATTGTAAGGATAAAAAATTACTTGACCCTTTTCATGGACAAGATGATCTTAAAAATAGAATTTTAGCCTGTGTCAATAGTAAAACATTTATACAAGACCCTCTCAGACTTTTTCGAGCCTTAGGATTTTGCGCACGATTCTCGCTTACATGTAAGCCAGAGCTTATAAGACTCTGTAAAAGTATGTATGCAAACAATTCACTCTCTAGCCTCCCTAAAGAACGAATCTTTGAGGAGTTAAAAAAGCTACTGCTTCGCTCACAAAATCCATCCATAGGTTTGAGACTCCTTCAAGAGATGCAGAGCCTCGCTTTTTTTCCGCAACTCAATGCTTTAGGCAAAAAACAGTTCGATAAAAACCTTGTAATGCTTGATAACTTAGCCCAAACAGTTATAGAAGATGAAAAACTCAAATTACATCTTCTGTTTGGCGTGTTAGTCTTAGGTTTTAAAACAAAACAGGAAGTTTTAGACTTTATACTTTCGCTCAGTGAAGACAAAAAACTTCTTTTAAATGTTAGCTCACTCTATGAGGGGTATCACAGGTTAAACTCTTTTACTTTTTGCGATGCAAATATACGACGATTAGCCTTACATGTAAGGATTGAATATCTACATATATTGACAAGTGTTGATACTGATAAAAGTATCAAAAAATTAGGTGAACAGATATATCAACGCTCAATTCACTTACAAGTAAGCACTCAGCCACCTAAAGCACTCCTTCAAGGGCGCCATTTGCTATCTTTAGGCTTACAAGCCTCTCAAAAGTTTTCAGAGCTTCTCAGTGAAGCGTATGAGGCGCAACTTGATGGAGAGTTTTTTACACTTCAAGAAGCAAAAGAGTGGCTTAAACTTTAAAACTATCTATTTCAATGACTGTATGTACATTACCTCTAGGGTTAAAATCTGCTGTAATTTTCATATATTTTGGCTCTAACTTCTCTTCTAAGAGTCCATAAATTTCATTAGCTGTATTTTCATGAGAGATATGACGATTGCGAAATGAGTTGATATAAAGTTTTATCGCTTTTAACTCAACAACCCACTTATCAGGCGTATATTCCAAATATATAGTTGCATAATCAGGATACCCACTGCGTGGGCACAGGCAAGAGAACTCTGGTAAAGTCATTTTGATAAGATAATTTCTCTCATGCTCATTTGGCCAAATTTCTAAATCTTTTTCAGCATCAAATTCTTGTAAAATTTTTTCTCCATATTTCATAACTAACCTTTTTTTATAGTTTCTTTTATAGATGTAATTTTAGCTAGATAATTTCCACTTATCATATCTATGCCTAGCTCTTTGGCAATAGTAGCTGATGATTCATCTTTTATAAGTCCAATCCATGTAAGTAAGCCCATATTATGCGCCATAAGATTGAGCCCTTCTAAGATATTTTTATAGCGTTTATTGTCTATCTTTTTTCCATAAGAGCTGTCAAAACGTACCATATCTACATGTAAGTCTTT
>CAMZLS010000023.1 GCA_947311765.1 uncultured Helicobacteraceae bacterium | reverse complement strand
CCTTGAGGATACCCTGTCACCAAAGGGCACCGCCCTACCACCACCACTACCACCACCAACACCACTACTAACACCACCGACACGATCATACTGGGAACTAGTTCTAGATAATGTTTCGAACATTTCCTTTGTGCAGGATGAAGGATTAAAAAAAGGGGGAGGAGGTGTTACGTTGGGGATTCTGGATCTAGGGAAAGCTTGATCTCCGTTGATGTTGCTGCAACCTCGAGGTCGTTCTCGGGATGCCACGGGAGAGCCTATGGCATCAGGGAGAGTCTTGAGAAGGTCGAGGACTTCTCCATATTCAGGCACTAAGGGTTTGGCGTTGTTGTCTTCCAACGACTCTGTTCGTAAACCTATGAAAAGATATTAAAAATATACATATAGAATTGTAGAGAAAATAAGTCCTGTAATATGTATATTTTCTAAAAGTTATGATAATATTGACCTATGTTAGTAATAATATAGCTTTCACTTCCAAAATCTGAGTGTATTATGAGGGGTTGCTTCTTCTCTTCGGGGGGATGGAACCCTCTTTCATACCCATAGAAGCAGCAAGTTTAAATGCCATCTCATTTGAATCCACATCATGATATGAACCATCATAAAGAGTAATATCTATATCTTCCATAGGGTAACCAGCAAGAACACCAGTATTCATAGTCTCAGCACACCCTTTTTCAACCGCAGGAATAAACTCTTTAGGAACCGCTCCACCTTTAATCTCATTATGGAAAACAAATCCACTATCAGGCTCACCTGGCTTAATTCTAAGAAATACATGACCAAACTGTCCACGCCCACCTGACTGTTTTGCGTATTTGTACTCTTGTGTTACTTCATCTTTAATGGATTCACGATAACTAACTTGTGGCGCACCAACTTCTGCATCTACTTTAAATTCACGGAACATTCTATCAACAAGAATTTCAAGGTGTAACTCACCCATTCCAGAGATAATAGTCTGTCCAGTCTCTTCATCAGTATGAACTCTAAAAGATGGATCTTCAGCAGCTAGTTTTCCTAGTGCAATACCCATTTTCTCTTGGTCAGCTTTTGTTTTTGGCTCAACTGCAACAGAGATAACTGGATCTGGGAAATCCATACGCTCTAAAACAACTTTCTCTTCTGGATCGCAAAGTGTATCTCCAGTTGTTGTAGATTTTAGACCAACAACCGCGCCAATTTCACCAGCGTAGATAGTTTTTACCTCTTCGCGTTTAATAGCGTGCATCTTTACGATACGACCGATACGCTCTTTTTTATCTTTTGTAGTATTGTGAACATACGACCCTGAGTCTAAAGAACCACGATATACACGGATAAAAGTAAGAACACCCACAAATGGGTCAGTCATAATTTTAAATGCTAAGGCAGCAAAAGCACCCTCGTCAGTTGATGGTACAGCAATCTCTTGTGTCTCATCATCCATCATAGTACCCATAATAGCTTCTGATTCAAGTGGAGATGGCAAGTAAGCAACAACAGCGTCAAGCAGAGTCTGAACACCTTTATTTTTAAATGCGGTACCTGGAGTCATAGGAACGATTTCCATATCAATTGTAGCAGCTTTAATACCAGCAACAATCTCTTCACTAGAGAGTTCTTCACCCTCTAAGAATTTTTCCATAAGATGCTCATTAATCTCTGCTTCAGAGATTTTTTCAATCATATTCGCACGGTACTCATCAGCCTTGTCTTGAAGTTCAGGACGGATATCTTGCTCATGATATGCAGAACCCATCGCTGCATCTTCATCCCAAACAATCTCTTTCATTTTAACAAGATCAACAACACCTTCAAAGTTCTCTTCAGCACCAATTGGGAGCTGAATAGGCACAGGGTTCCCTTTTAAGCGATCACGGATTTGTGACTCAACTTCGTAAAAGTCTGCTCCTGTTCTATCCATCTTATTTACAAAAACTATAGATGGAACACGGTAACGGTTACGTTGTCTCCATACTGTTTCTGATTGTGGTTGAACCCCACCAACTGCACAGAAAACTGAAACAGCACCATCAAGAACACGCATAGAACGCTCAACTTCAATAGTAAAGTCAACGTGACCCGGAGTGTCAATAATATTAATCTGTTTTCCAGCCCACTCACAAGTAGTAGCAGCTGAAGTAATTGTAATACCGCGCTCTTGCTCTTGTTCCATCCAGTCCATAGTTGCTGCACCATCGTGAACTTCACCAATTTTATGCTCTACACCCGTATAGAAAAGGATACGTTCTGTTGTTGTTGTCTTTCCTGCATCAATGTGTGCAGCAATACCAATGTTTCTTACATCTTCAAGTTTATGAGATCTTGCCATTTTTAAATACCTTAAGTTATATATGAGAGTGACCTCTTTTGTGAATTACATGTAAGGGTAAATCACAAAAGAGGTCGATGAAGTGAAGTACGCAGTGTACTTCACAAAAATTACAAAATGATTACCAACGGTAATGAGCGAAAGCTTTATTTGCTTCTGCCATTTTGTATGTATCATCTTTTTTCTTGAATGCTGAACCTTTGTCGGTTGCAGCTTCCATTAACTCGTTCGCTAGACGCTCAGCCATGGTGCGCTCATTGCGTTTACGAGCTGCATCTACTAACCAACGAATAGCTAATGATAATTGACGGACTGGACGGACTTCTACTGGAACTTGATAAGTTGCCCCACCAACACGGCGGCTTTTAACTTCAATGATTGGCTTAATATTTTCAATAGCTTCATTAAAAGTTTCGATACCTGTTTTTTCACCACGTGAACTGATGATATCGAGTGCACTATAGAGAATTTTCTCTGCAGTACTTTTTTTACCATCAAGCATAATCTTGTTGATAAATTTTGTAACAATTTTACTTCCATGAACGGGATCTGGCATGATCTCACGTATCGGAGCTCTTCTTCTTCTCATTTGAATTCCTCTTCAATTTTAAATTTACTCAAAAATCTTTACGATTCCTGTTTTAGTTTACTCTATTTCTTTGGTCTTTTCGTACCATATTTAGAACGAGCAACTGTACGGTTAGCAACACCTGCAGTATCAAGTGCACCACGAACGATATGATATTTCACACCTGGTAAATCTTTTACACGACCGCCACGAACAAGAACGATTGAGTGCTCTTGAAGGTTGTGACCCTCACCACCGATATATGAAATTACTTCAAATCCTGAAGTAAGACGAACTTTGGCTACTTTACGAAGAGCCGAGTTTGGTTTTTTTGGTGTTGTTGTATATACACGAGTACACACACCACGACGCTGTGGACACTCTACAAGCGCAGGTGACTTAGATTTTTTAAGCACACGTTTGCGCTCTTTACGTACCAATTGGTTAATTGTTGGCATCTGTTTCCTTTCTTAGTTTGTTCCAGTAAAATTACCCTATAAATATTTCAAGAGGGTATTAAACGCGCAATTATAGTGAAAAAAAGATAAATTAGAGCTTATTTTAAGAAATTTTTAATGATTGTAAAAATGAGGGTTACATGTAAAGCATCAATGCCTTACATGTAAAGAGTGAAAATTATTCGTCTTTGGCGAATTGAACTTCTTCATCTTTATAGATACCAGTTCCAACAGGAATAGTACGACCGATAATTACATTCTCTTTAAGATCTGTCAAATCATCAATCTTAGCTGAAACTGCAGCTTCGGTTAATACTTTTGTAGTATCTTGGAATGATGCCGCTGAGATGATAGAGTCCGCACTGACTGAAGCACGAGTAATACCTACAAGGAAAGGCTCTGCAATGGCAGGTTCCCCACCAAGACGTAATATTTTCTCATTCTCTTCTTGGAATTTTTTCTTGCTAATAAGATCACCGATAATAAATTTTGTATCTCCAGAGCGTAGGATTTTCACTTGACGCAACATCTGAGTAAAGATAACCTCAATATGTTTATCAGCGATACTTACCCCTTGACGACGATAAACTTGCTGTACTTCACTGACAAGATAGTTATAAAGCGCCTTCACACCTAAGATGCGTAAAATCTCATGTGAAGAAACGATACCATCAGTTAAGCGTTCACCAGAGTGGACAAACTCACCATCATTAACAAGTGCCTTCAACTTCTTATCTACAAAATACTCTTTTATAATTCCATTATCAGAAGCGATAATAATACGAACTTTCCCACGGAGTGGCTTTCCAAAACTTACTGTTCCATCAATCTCAGCAATCAAGGCTGTCTCTTTAGGACGACGCGCTTCAAAAAGCTCTGATACTCTTGGAAGACCTCCAGTAATATCGCGTGATTTTTGAAGTGCTTTTGGTGTTTTTGCTAAGATATCTGCTACCTTAACTTCAGAACCTTCTTGAGCAAAAATTTGTGTTTTTGGCTCAATTGAGTAACGAATAACTTCACCATCCTCAGTTGCTAAAACGATTGCTGGCTTATGCTCAGCTGAAATATATTCATTTAACATAAGACGTGTTTTTCCAGTGAGTTCATCAAATTGCTCCGATGCTGTCACGCCAGCTATAACATCTTCAAAAGTAACAGTACCATTAGTCTCAGAAATAATAGGATTTGAATACGGATCCCACTCTGCAATAACAACAGACTCATCATCAGCAGGTTTTGCTAAAATAGTCTCTCGAACGACTGCTTTGTTATTATCGATTACCACAATAGATCCCCGTGCAATATAATGACGAATCCCTGGTCTATCGTCCTTGTCAACCACAACAGCAAAGAGACCTTTTTCATCTACCTTATGACCCTCTTTTATTGTTTCAAAAGGTTCTAAGTAATCGCCTTTAAGAATATAAAACTTCACAGTTCCCTCTTCTTTGGCTTCGATAATTTGTGTTACAGGTGCTCCATCATCAACTGAAATTTCTGATGCATACGGAATACGGTTTGGCACATTCCAACCATCTTTGATTGATTCAACAATAGATTCATCTTCATGAACAATATCACCTTGTTTGTATGGTAGGAAAAACTTCCCTTCAATTTTACCACTTACACCTGCAAGCTCATTTGGTTTTGCAACCTCATGTTTACGAAGTGTGTAACGACTAGTCTCATTTTCACCTATGACGCTGATAACAATTTCATCATGCACATTTTGAATTTCAAGACGACCTTTAAAAGGTGCTTTTATTTTTGGTTCAACAAGGAGTATAGCTGAATTACGACGATTGGCAACAATATTTTTACCCTCTTTAGATCTGTAGGTTTTCATATTGTAATAACGAATAAAGCCCTCTTTCTTTGCTATAACCTGACGCTCTTCTCTAGTGCTCGATGCAGTTCCCCCAACATGAAAAGTACGAAGTGTCAGCTGTGTTCCTGGCTCACCAATTGATTGTGCGGCAACAACACCAACAGCTTCACCACGACGAACAATCTCACCAGTCCCAAGGTTGAGTCCATAGCATAGAGCACAGATACCATCTTCGCTTTTACATGTAGTCGGAGTTCTAATATGAGCTGATTTAATTCCAGCTTCAACAATTTTTTGTGCTTTGATCTCATCAATAAGCGTTCCCTCAGAGAATAAAATCTCATTAGTTATAGGATCAATGATAGTTTCAGCTAAAACACGTCCTAAAACACGATCTTCAAGTGGTTCAATCAGCTCATTACCGATAGAGATATCAGTAATCTCTATTCCTTCATGAGTACCACAATCATGCTCTACAACTTTTACATTTTGCGCAACATCAACAAGCTTACGCGTCAAATAACCTGCATTTGCAGTTTTTAGTGCTGTATCGGCAAGACCTTTACGAGCACCGTGAGTTGAAATAAAGTATTCAAGTACATTAAGACCTTCTTTAAAGTTTGAGATAATTGGTGTTTCAATAATATCCCCAGAAGGTTTAGCCATTAAACCACGCATACCTGCAAGCTGACGAATTTGAGCAGCAGAACCACGCGCACCAGAGTCGGCCATCATATGAATAGAGTTAAAACCATCTTTGTCATTTTCAACTAAATCCATCATCATACCAGCAACCGTATTGTTAGTATCTGTCCAGACATCAATAATTTTATTGTAACGCTCTTGTTCAGTCAGAAGACCAGCTTCAAACTGCTTTTGAATCTCTCGTACCTTGTTTTTTGAGTTGATTATTAACTCTTTTTTCTCTTTAGGGATGATAATATCATCAATAGAAATAGATACTCCTGCTTCAGTTGCATGTTTGAAACCTAAATCTTTTAGCCTATCTAAGAAACTTGCAGTAACTGCAATACCACCAATTTTTTGAACATAATCAACAATTGCAGCAATGGCTTTTTTCTTCATAACCTTATTCCATAAATCTACAGGGACAAACTCAGGCAAAATTGCTTTCAACAACAGTCTTCCTGCCGTAGTGTGAATCATACGTCCATCAATTCGAGTGCGCACTTTTGCATGCAGATCTAAAGAACCATGCTCTAAAGCAATAACGACTTCATCTACAGAAGCAAAAAGTTTATTTGACCCCTTGACGCCATTTTTCTCTAAAGTGATGTAATATGTACCCAAAACCATATCTTGTGATGGTGTTGCAATTGCCTTACCAGAAGCCGGAAGTAAGATATTCATACTAGAGAGCATTAATACTTTCGCTTCAGCAATAGCTTCAACACCCAAAGGAATATGAACTGCCATCTGATCCCCATCGAAGTCAGCATTAAATGCCGCACAAACAAGTGGGTGTAACTGAATGGCTTTTCCGTCAATCAATTTCGGGTGAAAGGCTTGAATAGAGAGCTTATGCAGTGTTGGTGCACGGTTGAGTAAAATAGGGTAGCCATCAACAATTTCAGAGAGGCATTCCCATACTTCATTTGTTTTAGCTTCTATCATCTTCTTCGCAGCTTTGACTGTTGTTGCATAACCCTTATCTTCTAGTTTTGCAATCAAGTGTGGCTTAAAGAGCTCAAGCGCCATCTTCTTAGGAAGACCACACTGATCCATGCGTAAACTTGGTCCAACAACGATAACAGAACGACCAGAGAAGTCAACACGTTTTCCAAGAAGATTTTGACGGAAGCGTCCTTGTTTCCCTTTAATAATCTCTGAAAGTGATTTAAGTGGGCGTTTATTTGCCCCTTTAACAGCATTTGCGCGACGACCATTATCAAAAAGTGCATCCACAGACTCTTGCAACATACGCTTTTCATTACGAACGATAATCTCTGGAGCTTCTAGTTCAATAAGACGCTTAAGACGCTGATTACGGTTGATAACACGACGATAAAGATCATTCACATCAGAAACCGCAAACTTACCACCATCAAGGCTTACAAGTGGGCGTAGTTCTGGCGGCAAAACAGGAAGTGCTGTAAGCATCATCCAGCCTGGATTATTACCTGAATTTAAAAATGACTCAATAACCTTGAGACGCTTCACTATTGTTTTACGCTTCGCTTCTGATTTTGTGCTATCCATATCTTCTTTAAGTTGTGCAAAAAGATCAACTAAATCAATATCTTCAAGAAGATCACGGATAACCTGACCTCCCATTTGGGCTTCAAAACCACTCTCAGAGTAGCGTGACATCAAAGTACGATATTGCTCTTCATTTAAGACATCATATTTTAAAATAGGTGTACTCTGCTCTGCATCATAAAAAGCTTCTCCAGCCTGTTTTACAATGTACGCTTCATAATAGAGCACGCGCTCAAGGTCTTTCATCTTCACACCAAGGAGTGTACCGATACGTGATGGCAATGAACTTACATACCAGATATGTGCAACAGGAGTGACCAGATCAATGTGACCCATACGCACACGACGTACCTTTGTTGACGTTACCTCAACCCCACATTTTTCACAGACTACGCCTTTATAACGCATCTTTTTATACTTGCCACACAGACACTCATAGTCACGCACAGGACCAAAAATCTTAGCACAAAAAAGACCATCGCGTTCTGGCTTAAGTGTACGGTAGTTGATTGTCTCTGGTTTCTTAACCTCACCATGACTCCATGAGAGAATTTTCTCAGGACTCGCAAGGCGAAATTGTAACTGTTTAATGTCTTTAGGACGATTATCTTCTTTTATCTCTATTGGTACTAATCTACTCATCGTCTTCCACCTCGTCAAAAATCTCAATATCAAGAGCCAATGATTGCAGCTCTTTTGTTAATACAAACAGTGTTTCAGGAATACCTGATTCTGGTACTCTCTCACCTTTTGTGATAGCTTTGTAAGCTCTTACACGGCCTTCAACATCATCTGATTTGATTGTTAGCATCTCTTTAAGCACCGCTGACGCTCCATAGGCTTCAAGTGCCCATACTTCCATCTCTCCAAAACGCTGTCCACCAAAGAGTGCTTTACCACCGACTGGTTGCTGCGTTACGAGAGAGTAAGGTCCAGTAGAGCGTGCATGGATTTTCTCATCAACTAAGTGATGAAGTTTAAGAATGTACATGTAACCAACATTAACACGCTCTTTTACCTGCTCCCCTGTTTTCCCATTAAAGAGAACTGTTTTTCCATCATCATCAAGTTTCGCTAACTCAAAAAGTTTTGCAAACTCATCGGCATTAACACCTTCAAAAATTGGTGTTGCAAACTTCACGCCATTTGACCAGTCACGAGCATACAGAAGCAAAGTATCATTGTCCATACTACCTAGTACATTTGCAGCATCCATAAGTCCAGCAACACTCGCAATAGCAATCATTTTAGCGCGAAGTTGCTCTAAAAAATCTGCTTGTTTCGCTTCAAAAATATCTTGAATTTGATCTCCAAGTGATGCGCCAACCATACCAAGATGCATTTCTAAGATCTGACCAATATTCATACGAGAAGGAACCCCAAGAGGATTCAAACATACATCAACAGGTCGTCCACTTGCAAGATAAGGCATATCAACTTCAGGAACGATATTTGAAACAATACCTTTGTTTCCGTGACGCCCTGCCATCTTATCACCAACTTTTAACTTACGTTTTGTTGCGATATAAATTTTCACAAATTTCACTACGCCATTTGGTAAGATATCATCTTTTTCTAAGATACTTAGCTTCTCTTCATGCTCATCACGGAAAAGTTTTTTCTGCTTTTGAAAATGATTTTTTGTCTTATTATACTCATCTTGAACATCTTGACTAAATGCTTTTATGATACTATTCATTGCAAAACGGTTCACGCCAGCTAAATCATCAGCACTAATAAAATCACCCTCTTGATAAGAATTTTCACCAACATTTACATCCGCAGTTAAAGCCTCTTTTGTTAAAAGTGAAGCAATACGAAGCATCTCTTCTTTATCTATCATCAAAAGACGATCATAGTGTTCACGCTCAAACTCATCGCGTTCTGCTTTTTCAATCTCTAAGGCACGTGGATCTTTATCGTAACCTTTTTTCGTGAAAACTTTAATATCTACAACAACACCTTCCATACTCGGAGGACAGTAGAGTGATTTATTGATAACATGACCCGCTTTTTCACCAAAGATAGCGCGCAAGAGACGCTCTTCTGGAGTTGGCTTCACCTCACCTTTTGGAGAAACTTTTCCTACTAGAATCATTCCGCCTGATACATTTGTACCGATTTTAACAATACCACTCTCATCAAGATGAGTCAGTTCGTCGTCACGAACATTAGGGATATCACGAGTAATCTCTTCAACACCATGCTTCAGTTCACGAGCTTCGCACTCTTTTTCATACACATGCACTGAAGTAAAAGAGTCATTGCGTATCATACGCTCAGACATAACAATCGCATCTTCGTAGTTATACCCATTCCAAGGCATAAAGGCAACCATTGCATTGACACCAATAGCAAGTTCACCTTGATCCATATTTGGACCATCTGCAATAATCTGACCTGTTGCCACTTTTTGACCTATTTTTACAATTGGTTTTTGCACAAAAGTTGTATTTTGATTGGTACGGAGATTTTTCTGAAGTGGATAATAATCAATAAAAGTTCCATCTTCATCTTCACCCATCACATAGATATGTTTTGAATCTACTTTTTCAATAATACCACCACGAGCAGCTTTTACACACTCCCAAGCATC
Organism: uncultured Helicobacteraceae bacterium; assembly: GCA_947311765.1. GTDB lineage: Bacteria > Campylobacterota > Campylobacteria > Campylobacterales > Sulfurimonadaceae > S010-53. The sequence continues at coordinate 8,117 of CAMZLS010000023.1, read as the reverse complement.
ACGAGCAACAAATTTTTCAACACCCGTTCCTACCATTGGAGCTTGTGCGCGTAAAAGAGGCACTGCTTGACGTTGCATATTTGATCCCATAAGCGCACGGTTAGCATCATCATGCTCTAAGAAAGGAATCAAAGAAGCTGCAACACCAACAACCATGTGAGAGGAGAGATCCATATATTCACAATCACTTGCCTTACCTAAGAAAATCTCGCCATCACAGCGAATTTCGATAAGTTCATCCGTGAATTTCCCCTCATCGTCAATCTCATTTGAAGCCGCTGCAATAGATTTACCCTCTTCTTGCGTCGCAGTGAGATAGACAACATTTTCAGCACCCATCTGCACAACACCATCTTTTATAAGATTGTAAGGTGCTTCGATAAATCCATGCTCATTGACTTTTGAATAGGTAGCCAAGGTATTGATAAGACCGATATTTTGACCCTCTGGAGTCTCAATCGGACAGATACGACCATAGTGAGTTGGGTGAACATCACGCACTTCAAAACCAGCACGCTCTTTTACAAGACCACCCTCACCTAGCGCTGAAAGACGGCGCTTATGTGTAATCTCTGAAAGTGGATTTGTCTGATCCATAAACTGAGAAAGCTGTCCACCTGAGAAAAATTCCATGATAGTTGATGTAATCATTTTAGAATTAATCAAATCATGTGGCATCAATTCTGCCATCGGTCCGCTCATAGTAGAGAGTTTATCTTTGATAGCCTTTTGCATCTTCACAAGACCATTATGAAGCTCATTTCCAAGTAGCTCACCAATAGAGCGGATACGACGATTTCCTAAGTGATCTCTATCATCAATATGACCTTGACCATTTTTAACTTTAATAACATATTTTACAGAGTTAATAATATCTTCATTCGTTAAAACAGTGACATATTCTGGAACATTAAGTCCTAGCTTATGGTTCATTTTCATACGACCGACACGAGTAAGGTCATAACGCTCAGGATCAAAGAAGAGTTGATTAACAAATATTTTCGCAGCCTCTTTTGTGACTGGTTCACCTGGACGCATTACCTTATAAATACGAATAGCAGAAAGATCATTTTCATCTTCAATCTCTTCAGTCTGCTTAAGAAGTTTCAAAGAGTCAGCATCTGCTACAAAAGCATTAATAATTGAGCTATCATGTCCTTCCGCTAAATCATTAGCGATTACAAATTCACTCACGCCAGCTTCAGCCATCTTTTTGAGTTTTGTCTCATCTAAGGCTGTCATCGCATCAAAAAGAACCTCACCTGTTTCAGGATCAATAATAGGCTCTGCAAGATAACGCTCTAGTAAAATTTCGGTAGGGTATTGAATCTGAGTATGACCCTCATCAATAAATCTTTGAGCTTTTTTAGCAGTTAGGCGTTTACCTGCTTTCATAAGCTCTGCTTTCCCATCAGCAGAAATCAGATTATAATCCAAGCGACTACTGAAGTTTTCTGCTTTAAAATCCATCAAAAACTTATTGTCTTTTAAAGAGATTTTTTGCAATGGATAGAACATTTTTAAAATATCTTGTTTTGAGTAACCTAAGGCACGAAACATGATAGTTACAGGCACTTTACGACGCTTATTGATTCTCATATAAAGAATATCTTTTGGATCATACTCAAAATAGAGCCATGAGCCGCGATCTGGGATAATTTGACCTGTATAAATCAGTTTATTGCCAGCAGTTGTTGCTTCTTCTTCTTTGAAAATTACACCTGGTGATCGGTGCAGCTGATTTACAACAACACGTTCAACACCATTGATAATAAAAGAAGTACGCTCTGTCATTAAAGGAATATCACGAACAAAGATGCTTTGTTCTTTGATATCTTTTACGCCCAGTTTTTCTTTTGTATTTTCATCACGTTCCCACAGAACAAGACGAGTTTTCATACGCAAAGAGATAGAGTAAGTCAAGCCCCGCTCCATACATTCACGAACTGTATATTTAGGAACTACAGTTTCAGAACCTAAATACTCCAAAGTGAGGCGGTTTTGTGTATCATGAATAGGAAAAGCCGAATCAAATACGCGTTCAACTCCACTGAGTGAGCGATCTTTTTTATCTAACATTAAAAAAGTGTCGTAAGAACTTTGTTGAACTTGTAGAAGATTTGGCACTTCAATTTGCTGTGCTGTTTTAGCGAAATCTACGCGTAAACGATTACCAGAATAAAGACTATTTAACATAGGCACCCTTGATAAGTAAAATTTGAATGAATTCTATCTTAGAAATTGATAGAAAGAAGTTGAGCTCCAAGCGTCCTTGGAAGGATCCACAGATAAAAAAAGTTAGTGGTTATAACCACCAAAGGCTCAGTAAGAAAGTGACAAAATCACTTTCTTACTGAGCCCTAAATGTTCTTGTGTCTGAGCAGTTGGGACATGTGCGTAAACGAGTTTTGCTACGCTACACGCTTGAATTTTACAAAGTAAAATTAAAGCTGTGTCCCTCTCAAACCAAGCACAAAGTTGCGTCGAAGTAAGCTTACTTAAGCTCGACAGAAGCACCAGCTTCTTCAAGAGTTTTCTTCGCTTCTTCTGCAGTATCTTTATCAACACCTTCTTTGATTGTTGATGGAGTCTCTTCAGCAGCAGCTTTTGCCTCTTTAAGACCAAGACCAGTAAGAGCACGAACTGCTTTAATTACATTAATTTTCTTAGCTCCACAATCAGTTAAGATTACGTCAAACTCAGTTTTTTCTTCAGCAGCAGCACCAGCATCACCAGCTCCACCAGCTACAGCAACAGGTTGTGCAGATACACCAAATTTTTCTTCAAATTCTTTTACAAGCTCAGAAAGCTCAAGTACAGATAAACCAGAAATAAATTCTAATACGTCTTCTTTAGTTACAGCCATTTTATATTCTCCTATAATTTTCTCTTACATGTAAGAGTTATGTTTGCGTAGTTTTACGCCGCCTCTTCTTCTTTTTCCTCTTTAAGCGCATTTAAGCCTATAGTGAAGTTTGCAACTGGAGCCATCCAAGTAGCAGCAAGCATACCAAGTAACTCTTCGCGTCCTGGTAATTTAGCAAATGCTTCAATTTTAGCAATATCAGCAACTTCTTTATCAAGATAACCTGATTTAATTACAAAAGATTCATTTGTTTTTGCAAACTCTGCAGCAATTTTAGCAGCGCTAATTACATCATCAGACCAGATAAAAATATTTGTATCTTTGATTTCAACACCACTCATGCCCGCATTATTAAGAGCGATAGTTGCTAAAGTATTTTTAACAACTTGGACACTTGTGTCTTTTGTACGAGCAGCTTTACGAAGCTCTTCTAATTGAGAAACTGTCATACCTTTGTAATCACAAATAATTACAGCAGTAGTATTTTCAAAAGCAACGCCTAATTGAGCAATTACTTCAGCTTTTTTTGACTTTGTCATATAATCTCCTTTCCAGACATCAACTTCAAGAGGGCAGTATTAATTTATTAAGAGTTTTCACTCGCCCAACTGTCTTTAGCCCATGAATTAGATTTTCGGAGAGAAAATCTTTACTCCTATTTTCTAAAAAACAGGAGTAAAGATTTTCAAAATGAAATTATAGCAGAAACTATAACTTCATTTCAATAGCTTATTTGATATCAGCAAGCTCTGATAAGTCAAATTTTATTGCAGGACTCATGGTTAATGATAGTGCTGCATTTTTAATATAACGACCTTTTGTAGAGGCTGGTTTTTGTTTATTGATCGCTGCTACAAAACTTCTGATATTTTCAGCAATTTTATCTGCATCAAAACTTACTTTACCAATACCAGCGTGGATGTTCCCTTTTTTATCAACACGGAAAGCGACTTGACCGCCTTTTACGTTGTTAACAGCAGTGGCAACATCTGGTGTTACAGTTCCTGTTTTAGGGTTTGGCATCAAACCTTTTGGCCCAAGAATACGACCAATTTTACCAACGAGTCCCATACAATCAGGTGCTGCAACAACTACATCAAAGTTGAAGATACCTTCTTTAATCTGATCAACAAGGTCATCAGTACCTACGATATCAGCGCCAGCAGCTTTAGCTTCATCAGCTTTAGCACCCTTAGCAAATACCGCAACACGAACAGTTTTACCCGTACCGTGTGGAAGCACAATAGCACCACGAACCATCTGATCAGCATGACGAGGGTCAACATTGAGGTTCATTGCAATTTCTACAGTTTCATCGAATTTTGCTGACTTTAGCTCTTTTATAAAAGAAGCAGCTTCAGTAACTGAATAATTTTTTGTATTATCAATTTTTTCACTTAATTGTGTATAACGTTTACTTGCCATATTTGAGTTCTCCTATGAAATTCTCTACCGCAGTAGTTTAGAGATCTTTGCGGTCGAAGATCTAATGTGAGTAGATATTAATCTACGATTTCAATACCCATTGAACGAGCTGAACCAGCGATTGTATTCGCTGCCATCTCTACATCATCAGTGTTAAGATCTTCAATCTTAGCATTCACAACTTCCATCAACTGCGCTTTAGTGATTTTTCCAACTTTGTTTAAAAGTGGATTGTCAGTACCTTTTTTAAGACCTGCAGCTTTCATTAATAGTGCTGATGCTGGTGGTTGTTTTGTAATAAAAGTAAAACTTCTATCTGAATACACTGTAATAACTACAGGTACTTTAAATCCCATTTTATCTTTTGTTTTTTCATTGAATGCCTTACAGAATTCCATGATATTAACACCACGCTGTCCTAACGCTGGACCTACTGGAGGTGCAGGGTTAGCTTTACCAGCTTCTATTTGAAGCTTGATATAATCCATAACTTTTTTTGCCATTGTGCTTTCCTTTCGTTGTTTTAAACATAATCTGAACAAGTCCAGATTACTGCGCTAACGCTAAGTTCTCTTCAGCAGAGGGCTCAACGCACTTGTGCGTTTTGCATTTCAAATCAGAAGATTTTCATGCTTTATTTTCTTTAAAAGTTTCAATACGTAAAATCTACGCTAAACCTAAACCTTACATGTAAAGCCTAGACTTAGCGTAGAGAAAAGTTAGATAATTTTTTCTACTTGTGTGTACGAAATATCAACTGGTGTACTACGACCAAAGATAGAGACATTAAGTTTTAATGTACCATGCTCTAAATCATACTCATCAACTGTTCCCGTGAAGTTTGCAAACGGACCATCAATGATGCGAACCATCTCTCCATTATCAAAAAATACTTTTGGTTTCGGAGCTGCACGATTTTGAACACGATCTAAGATAACATTAATATCTTTTTCAGTGAGTGGTGTTGGATGATTTGATTCACCAACAAATCCAGAAACTTTTGGAATAGATTGAATCATATGTTGCAAGTTAGTGTTTAAATCTAACTTAATAAACACATATCCCGAATATAAAGAACGCTCAGAGATTTTCTTTTTTCCCTCTTTAACTTCAATAACATCTTCCGTAGGAACAATCACCTCTTCAATAAGGTCATGTAGCTTATTCTCTTCTATAAGATTTAAAATCGCTTCTTTTACTTTGCGTTCACTTCCGTATGTTTGAAGTGTATACCAATCATGTGCCATAGATTACCCTTAACCTAATATCGCAGAGAGTGATGAAGACATAATCAAATCAACAAGTGCCAAGAAAAGCGAGATAAATGTTACTACGATTAAAACAGCAATAAATGCTTGTTTAACTTGCGGTTTCGTTGGAAAAATAACTTTAGCTAATTCAAGCTTTGAGTTTCTAAAGTATGTTGAAAAAGTTTTTGTCATTTTAATAATCCTTGATAACATTTCCTATTAATAAAGCTCTGAAGCATCATTAATATAAAATCTTTTTGTTAATTTAAAATAGTGGCAGGCGTAGAGAGACTCGAACTCCCAACACCTGGATTTGGAATCCAGTGCTCTACCATTGGAGCTATACGCCTAAAACAATGAAAGGAGAAAAACTCCTATCATTTAAAGAGATATAAATCTTATAACTTCATCTCTTTGTGCATTGTGTGCTCACGACACCATTTACAGTACTTTCGTACTGAAAACTTCTCTGTATGAGTCTTTTTGTTTTTTGTTGTGTGATAATTACGTCTAGTACATTTCTCACAACCTAAGTGTATATTCTCTCTCATCAAATACTACTTACTTGATGATTTTAGCAACAACACCAGCGCCAACAGTACGTCCACCCTCACGGATAGCGAAACGAGTTCCCTCTTCCATTGCGATTGGATTAATTAGTTCAGCAGTAATTTTTACATTATCACCTGGCATAACCATTTCAGTACCTTCTGGTAAAGTAATAGCACCTGTTACATCCGTTGTACGAACATAAAATTGTGGACGGTAGTTGCTAAAGAAAGGAGTATGACGACCACCCTCATCTTTTGAAAGAATATATACTTCTGCTTCAAAAGTTGTATGCGGAGTGATTGAACCTGGCTTACAAAGAACTTGTCCACGCTCAACTTGATTTTTATCAATACCACGGATTAAGATACCACAGTTATCGCCTGCTTCACCTTGCTCCATCTCTTTACGGAACATCTCAACACCAGTTACAGTAGTTGATTGCGTATCTTTGATACCTACAATTTCAACTGCTTCACCAACTTTGATAGTACCACGTTCGATACGACCAGTAACAACTGTACCACGACCAGAGATAGAGAAAACATCCTCAACTGGCATTAAGAAATCTTGATCAGTATCACGAACTGGCTCAGGGATATAAGCATCTACTTCAGCCATAAGTTTTTGAATTTTTTCAGACCATGGTCCAAGTGTACCAGTTTTTGCTTCTTCAAGTGCTTGAAGTGCAGAACCAGCTACGATAGGAGTATCATCACCTGGGAAATCGTATTGATCAAGTAGTTCACGGATTTCCATCTCTACTAGTTCAAGAAGCTCTTCATCATCAACCATATCTTCTTTGTTCATGAAAACAACTATATATGGTACACCTACTTGCTTAGAAAGAAGGATATGCTCACGAGTTTGTGGCATTGGACCATCCGCTGCAGAAACAACAAGAATAGCACCATCCATTTGAGCAGCACCAGTAATCATGTTTTTAACATAATCGGCGTGACCTGGACAGTCAACGTGTGCATAGTGACGACCATCAGTCTCGTACTCTACGTGTGAAGTAGCGATTGTAATTCCACGCTCGCGCTCTTCAGGAGCATTATCGATTGCATCATAATCCATAAGTTCTGCACCATTTGTTACTGCAAGTACTGCTGTAATTGCCGCTGTTAAAGTTGTTTTACCGTGGTCAACGTGACCGATAGTACCGATGTTAACATGCGGTTTATTACGTTCAAATTTTTCTTTTGCCATGTAGTCTCCTTCGACTCTGATTTTAATGAAATGGAATTATACCAAAAAATTACTCAATTATTGCTTTTTTTAAAAATTTATCTGCAAGTTTAAAAAACATTGCTCAAATGGAGCTCACACCGGGAATTGAACCCGGGACCTCTTCCTTACCAAGGAAGTGCTCTACCTCTGAGCCATGTGAGCAAATAAGTGTAAAACAATAGTTGAATAATTTAACAGTAGAATCAATAGTATAATATTAGGGAGTGATAAACTTAAATCTATAATAGTTCTTAGTAGTAGAAGTAAAAATGTATTGTACTTCAGCTTCCAGAAATAAATTTGGTTCAATGGAGCGGGTGAAGGGACTCGAACCCTCGACCCTCAGCTTGGAAGGCTGACGCTCTAGCCAACTGAGCTACGCCCGCATCTCGCATTGATGGTGGTGAGACCAGGAGTCGAACCTGGGAACCCATAGGGAGCAGATTTACAGTCTGCCGTCGTTGGCCACTTGACTATCTCACCACAATTTAATTTAAAATATATCTGGTCTAACACTGTTTCTAATATAACGTTTCAAAGATGGTGCCGCAACGAGGACTTGAACCCCGGGCCTGCTGATTACAAATCAGCTGCTCTAGCCAACTGAGCTATTGCGGCTATCAAAATTGAGTCAGAATTATAGACAGTTTTCTAATCAATGTCAAGGGTTTTACAAAAGAATTTCAAAAACTTGTTACAATTACGCGTAACAAAGGAGCTGATATGCTAAAAATACTTTTTTCTCCTTCAGAGGGAAAGCGCCAAGGTGGGCAGTATTCACCAATCAATGAGCT
>CAMZLS010000022.1 GCA_947311765.1 uncultured Helicobacteraceae bacterium | reverse complement strand
TAAGCTACAATCTACTTCGTTGAAAATCCTTGAAGCTACTAGTAGCTCCTGCGGACTTTCGCCTTGTATCTTATAGCTTCTCTTCTCATTGGATTTGTAATTATATCTGTCCTATTACTTAAAATCAAAGGAATAGATGAATGATAGCGGGAATGTATGAACAAGACTTTTTAGCTTATATTATATTAGGACTCATCCTCAATTTTCTCTTTTCAATACTTTTTGGACTCTATCTTAGTAAAAATATTGGTATAGAGGAGATGATAACATGTAAAGGTGATAAAAATCAGGAGTGGTGGATGCCACTTTCTCTTATAATTCCTTACTTTAAAATGCTTATTGTTCTTTATCGCGTGGCAATTTTACAACTGTATTTTCTCAACCGAGGTTATTCACATAAAGAATTTTGGATCTATCTCACTAGCGATCAAGAGAGTAACGAAACTCATTAAATTTCTATCTGAGCCATACAGTTACGAAGAACAGGATTCTTCCATAAACCTTTCTTTGTAATTTTAGCTTGATTTTCTATTTTTCGGTATTTGTTTTCAAAAACTTTATCTTTAAAATGTATTGGCACAATTGCTAGACCTTTTTCTAACAAAAGAGCACTATAGCTTTTTTTACCCTCAGCATAAATTATACAACTGCTTTTTTTCTTTTTCATATTGTAGAGCTGCTGTGTATGAAAATGTTTTTTTGCAAAATTTTTATCTTGAGGATGCTTATCATAATATTCAAGTAAAGCTTTTTGACATAATTCATTGTCTTTGCTTTTATACTGCAAAACATCAAAAGTTGTAATTCCATAGGGAGTACAAAGATGTTTTCTATTTTCAATACTGAAATAGAGCAAAGAATTATTTTTGACCTCTAATAACAAACCAATCTCGGAAGCTTTTAAGAAAAATATAGATATAAATAAAATAAAAAATGATTTCATAGCTGTAATATTATTATTAAAATACTAAGATAGTAGTAAAATTAAAAATCAACAAAGAATATATGCTATTATACTCTTACATGTAAAGGAAATTCTATGCTAGATGAACGCTTAAAACTTATTTTAACGCTATTAGGTGGTGTTGTTTTTGCAATGCTTTTTATTTTATTAGCACTTGTAATTCCTGTTAAAAAAAACAAAGTCTACAAAACACAAGAGAAACCAAAGACTATGCTTCAAAAAGTATCACATGAAGCAAAAACACGCTAGCTTAGATTTAGTATTCCTCTTCATCTGCTTGTTCTTTAATAACAAATGTTGTTTCAGCAAGCTTCGTATCGCCATCTTTAACACTTACATGCCACTCACCTGGTGAGCGACCATAATAGTATCTAAAATCATACAAAGACCCGTGGTGAGCATTTAAAATTATCGTACGCTTTCTATGATCTTTTTCAAGACTAGGTGACTTCCAATCAAAAGTAATATTACGGTCATAAGCAACTCTTTGTATAAAGTAAGTACATTGAATACGCTTGCTTCCTTCACCTAAAACTTCACAAATTAAACTATCTGCATTAGAAGTATCTTGGGCGAAAGATATATTTAAGCTCATTAAAAAAAATATTATTAATTTCATTGTATTCTCCAAAAAAGCTATTAGACTTGTCTATTATATCTTATGTTTTTAACTTTGAGCTATAATTTGACAAAAAAGAGGTTTTATGTTCAAAAAACTAAACATCAAAAAAATTCTTAAAGAGACTTTTATTCTAGCACTCACCCTTTTTCTCGCTATGAATATATTAAGTTATCTACGAAGTCCTGAGCTTTCGAGTTCCCAACTACCAAATATTTCAAAATCACTCATTGATAATACTCATTTTTCTACATCAGAATTTTCAGATAAGCCTATTCTTATTCATTTTTGGGCTATATGGTGTCCTACATGTAAATTAGAAGCTGGAAATATTCAAACAATATCTGAGCACTTCAATGTGATAACTATTGCCGTAAAATCAGGTACAAATGCGCAAATACAAAAATATCTTAGTGAAAATGATTTCAATTTTAAAGTTATCAACGATAATAATGCAATCTTATCATCACAATTTTCAGTTCCTGCCTATCCAACAACATTTATCTATAATTCAAAAGGGAAGTTAGAATTTAGTGAAGTTGGATATAGCTCTCTTTTAGGTCTTTATTTACGCATGTTGTGGGCTAAGTAGCCCATTACATGTAAGCTTATATACTAGCGTAATCCACGCCTATACAAGCATCAAGCGATGCTAGTTTATCGAGGGTTTGACTATTGACATCAGAATCTACAACAATAACAGCTAAGGCTTCACTTTTACTATTGCGTCCTAAACGAAAATCTGCAATATTTACATTCTCTTGTGCTAAAATAGTTCCTACTTGTCCAATAACACCTGGAACATCTGTGTTTCTAAATAAAATGAGATTTCCTTTTGGTGCTATATCGAGACCAAATCCATTAATATCAACAATGCGCTGTACTTCATCATTATAAATTGTTGCACTGATTGTTATAACTTTCTTGTCCGTTGTTAGCTTAATCGTAATAAGGTTTTTAAAGACATTGCTGTCAGGCAAAATTTCAGTTTCAATCTTTACATTTTTTTCACTAGCAATATATTCTGCATTAACATAGTTGATAATATCACCACTACTTTCAGCCATAGCACCAACAGTTACGAAAGTGCTTAAAGAGTCTAAATGCTCAGCGATAGAGCCTTGTCCGCTTACTTTTACAGAAATCAATGGGGCACGATTCATTTGCGCTGCTAGAAAGCCTACTTTTTGACCAAGCTCTAAAAATGGTTTTACAAATGCAGGAATACTACTCTCGTCAATAGGAAGATTGAAGGCGTGAGGAAATGCTATTCCTTTAGCAGCTTCAATAGCTTGTCGTGCTGCTTGTGTTCCGATATTATACTGAGATTCAAAAGTATTTGCGCCTAGATGAGGGGAAACCACAATATTGTCCAAATCCAAAAGAGGATGCTTAGTTGCTGGTTCTTTACTAAAAACGTCAATTCCAGCGAATCGAATCTTTTTAGACTGTAAGCCATCAAAAAGTGCCTCTTCATCATAAAGCCCACCACGAGCACAGTTAATCAAAACAACACCATCTTTCATCTTGGCAATCTCATCTTTGCCAATCATACCGATAGTCTCTTTGTTTTTAGGCGTATGAATCGTAATAATATCACAAGCGAGAATATCATCAAAATTATCAGTATAAGAGACACCTAAGTCAGTGGCTTTTGATGCTGGCACATAAGGATCAAAGGCAACAACATCCATTTCAAAAGCGTTACAGCGAATAGCTACGCGACTTCCAATATTACCAAAACCGATAACACCTAGTTTTTTACCCTTCATCTCATAGCCATACCATTTTTCACGCTTCCAGATGCGTTGATTTTTAAGATGATCATGAGAGTATGGAAACATTCGCATACATGAGAGCATATGCGCCATTGTAAGCTCTACAGCGGCTATTGTATTTGCAGTTGGCACATTCATAACGATGATACCCTCTTTAGAACAGCCTTCTATATCAACATTATCAACACCCACTCCTGCGCGTACGATAGCTTTCATGTTTTTAGCAGCTTTGATAAACTTTTCATTCACATCAGTAGAACTACGAGTGATGGCAATATCTGCATCAGCAATAATATCTAATAATTTCACCTTGTCTTCATCTGCAGCAAAAATCAGTTCAATTTTTTCATCATCCTCAAGCATTTGAAGTCCTGCTTTATGAATATGATCACAAACAACTATTTTATGTTTTTCCATTTTTCTTCCTCTTTAAATGGCACAATCGTTGCCATAATTTGATAATTTTTAAGTGTTTTCACTAATTGAGTCAACTTATTTTGATTTTTAGAACGTATTAAAAGCCTCATTCCTGTGGAGTCTTTTTTTAATAAGTGCTTCAAGCCATACTGTTTCAATTCTTCTTTGAGACAAAAAAGCTGATAAGGGTCAGAAATTGTAGCTTTAAGTTGGTAAATTGTCTCATGAACAATTTTCTGAGTGAGGTCTAAGTTAATATAAATCTCATTAACAGGAAAAAAGTATCCTAAACGTTCACTTTTTGAAAAACGCTCTAGCCAACCACTGTCTTTCGGGATTTCATTAGATTTTTGCCTATTTTTGAGTATTTTTTTTGGTAACACTGCTTCAGCTTCACCTTGATTGATACGATAAAGCAGTAAGATTAAAAAAAGCGCCACACCAATCGTAATGATTGGTGTCAACCAATAGGCAAGGCGTTGCATATTACTTTAGCTGATCTTTAATGAGATCTCCTAAGCTATTTGAAGAGTCATCATTAAACTCATCCATCTGTGCCTGTTCTTTAATGCGTTCAAGTTTCTTAACGGAAAGACGAATACGATCACGCTGTGTATCAATAACAGCAATAACAGCTTCAACACTTTGACCAGATTCAAGCTCTTCTACTTTTAATGGAAACAGATCTTCATTGCGAATAAGAGCATCAACACCATCTTCTATAGAGACGAAAACACCGAAATCTTTAATGTCACGAATAGTTCCATTCACAACTTCATTCGCTCTGTGTTTTAAAGCATATTTCTCAATTGGGCTCTCTTCAAGAACTTTACGGTTTAGAGAAATTTTCTGCTCCATGTCATTGATTTTGACAATCTTGACTTCTACGCTCTCACCAATTTTGTAAATATCTTTACATTTTGTATTTTTTTCCCAGGACGCATCTTGATTATGCAAAAGACCTTCTACACCATCAATTTTAACAAAAGCACCAAAATCAGTTAATGAAGTAATTACACCAGTAACGACATCACCTTCTGAGCGTTTTTTGACGAACTCATCAAATGGTTTTGGTAATAATCTCTTGTATGAAACACGAAGTTTGTGGGTATCGGAGTTGATTTCAATCACTTCAACATCAATCTCTTCACCAACAGTTAAATAATCTTTTGGATGTTTAATGTTTTTATCCCAAGTAATCTCAGAAATATGCAAGAAACCTTCGATATCGTTTCCTAAATCTACAAAAACACCATATGGTTCAAGATTACTCACCGTGACAGTGATAGTGTCGCCTTCATCTAGTTCTGACTCAACTTCTGCCCATGGATCAGGCTGAACTGCTTTGATAGAAAGTGAAAGATGACGCTTGTCTTTATCATAAGAGATTGCCTTAACAGTAACAACATCACCCTCGTTGTAAAGTTTTGATGGGTTTACTGGACCTTTATAGCTAATCTCATTATAATGAACAAGACCATCTACGCCACCAACATCTACAAACATACCGTAGCTAGTGATTTTCTTGATAGTACCTTCAACAATTTTGTTATCTTCCATAAGAGAATCAATAATCTCTTTTTTACGCTTACGCTCTTCATTGAAAAGTTTACGGCGTGATAAAACAATTGAATTATCAGAAGCATCAATTTTAATAACTTGTGCTTTAATCTTACGACCAACTACATCATCACTATCTTTAAACGCTGCTAATGAACGTGGCAAGAAAAGTGCAACACCATCAGATTCTACGATATAGCCACCGCGATTTTTCTTAGTGATAACACCCTCAACGATTAAATCTTCAAAATCATCACCATGCTCTTTGATAAAAGCGAGTGTTTTTTGTTGCTCTTGTACTTTTCTATAAGAGATTTTTGGACGCTCATTATAATAACCAGTAACCATTACAGTGATTTTGTCACCTAAAGTAAAAATTATTTCACCCTCTTTATTGCGAATCTCATCAAGAGATAAAATTCCCTCTAACTTCTCACCAATACCTACTAAAACTCTGTTGTCTTCTTCTTGAAATTCAACAATCTCGCCCTCTGTGATGCGTGTTGATTCTTGCTCTTTGAAAGAAGCCTCTAACATCTCTGCAAAATTTTCTTCTTCAAACGTGTCGTTGTCTAACGCCATACCTATTCCTCTTGTTAACATAAAAATTGGCTGATTATATCTTAAAGAGGCTTGTTTTTATATGAATTATAAGCAAATTATGCAGTAATTTCTTTAATTTTTGCAATTACGTCTTGAATAATCCAATCTGGAGTCGAAGCACCTGCACTAATACCGCACTCTTGTTTTGTATCAAACCAAATTTTCTCAAGCTCTTGAGGTGATTCAATAAGATGACTATCTGGACAAAAATCTTTTGATATAGTATAAAGTTGCTTCGTATTAGATGAATTTTTTCCGCCAATAACAATCATAACATCAGATTTTTTAGCTAAGGCTTCTACTGCTTCTTGATTTTCTAAAGTAGCATTACAGATAGTATTAAAAACACGCACCTCTTTGTATCGTTTAACAAGATACTCCGTAATTTCTAAAAAATCTTCTACCTTACGGGTTGTTTGTGCGACAATGGCTACCCTACCAACAATCTCTATTTTTTCAAAATCTTTTACATGTAAGACTGTATAAACAGCACCTTGTGCATAACTTTTTACACCTTTGATTTCAGGATGTTCTTCATCACCAAAGATAACAACAGTATAACCCTCTGCGCTCATCTCTTGGACTATATTTTGAGGTTTTGTCACATAAGGGCATGTTGCATTAACCACTTCTACTTGACGCTCACGAAGAGTAGCTAGTTCATCTTTTGTAATTCCATGTGTTCTTACTACTGCGGTTTCACCTGCTTTGAAATCATCAAGCCTATCAGTCAAACCTACTTTAAAATCACTCTCTAGACGCTCTATCTCTTGAGTATTATGAATAAGAGGCCCGTAAGTACGAGAGTTTTGATTCTCTTCAGCAATCTTAATGGCACGCTTCACACCAAAACAAAATCCATAATTTTCTGCGAGGGAGATATTCACACTGTAACCTTAGTAATAGTGCCAAGCAGATCAAAAAAGTTTGGAAAAGATGTGTTGATACACTCTATATCTTCCACTTCCATACCACAAGAGAGACCTGCTATGATAAAACTCATGGCGATGCGGTGATCTCCAAAGCTATCTACTTTCGCTGCTTGCAAGGTACCACCTCTTACACTATAACCATCTTCAAACTCATCAACTTCAATACCACAAAGTCTTAGGTTATCTACCACAGTAGAGATGCGATCACTCTCTTTTACACGAAGTTCTTTGGCATTTTTAATAATACTCTCTCCCTTAGCTGTTGCCATAGCGATGGAGAGTGCTGGAAGTTCATCAATAAGCCATGAGATATTATCTTCTATAGTTATTGCATGTAAAGGCGCATATCTAACAGTAATATCGCCAATAGGCTCATAGCGGTCATCTTGAAGTTCATACGTGATATCTGCACCCATCTTTTCTAAGGCTTTAAAAGCCTCAATACGTGTTTTATTCAGCGTAACACCTATAATCTTTGTCGAAGAGTTAGGCGTAATGGCAGCTGCCACAGCAAAGAAAAAAGCACTCGAAGGGTCAGCTGGAACACGAATATCTAAAGGAGTTAATAAGCCTTTAAGTGGCTCAATAGTAGTTGTTAAATTCTTTACATGTAAAGAAGCTCCCATCCCTTTTAACATTCGCTCTGTATGGTCACGGCTCAGCTCTGGTTCGCTATAAGTACACTCACCATCAGCATGAAGCGCTGCAAGAATCATAGCACTTTTTACTTGAGCAGAGGCTATTTTGCTCTTATAATTAAAAGCTTTCAAAGAGCCTCCTCGAATGCTCAAAGGGGCAAGATTTCCATAGTCCCTTCCATCAAGTTTCGCACCAATATCACGCAGGGGTTTTGTAACACGATTCATAGGGCGACGCTTAAGATATTCATCGCCAGTTAAGATAAAGTGTCCATCTGCTGAAGCTAAAAGCCCACAAAACAGACGCATTCCCGTACCAGCATTACCGCAATCTAGAATATCTTCACTCTCTTGAATTCCATGTGAAGTTATTTTGATAACTTCACCATCATCTACAACTTGTGCACCAAGTTTTTTAACGATATTAAGGGTATTAAGTGTATCTTCGGCTCGCAAGAAATTTCTTACAACACTTTCACCATCAGCCAAGCATGCAAACATAGCACAACGGTGTGATATTGATTTATCCGAAGCAATCTTATCACTTACAAAATCAAAGCTACTGCTCTTGCTTATCTTTACTCTGCTCATCGTAATTCAATTCCCAATTCGCTCTTCATGCCTTCAATAATACCACTCATTGATGATGTGATATCATCTTCTTGCAAAGTTTTCTCTAAAGATTGCAGTACAAAACGAAGACTTAAAGAGCTACTCTCACCTAAGTTTTCATCTTTATAACGATCAACTGGATAAAAACGGATAACCTCACTACTTTTATATGCCTGTATAACTTTTGCAAGTTCTTCGTAGCTGATAGTATCAGGTAAAACTACACTTAAATCACGAAATGAAGCTTGGTATTTTGAATATGTTTTAGCAATTTTTAAACTATTGTCTAATGCAGAAAAATCAACTTCACAGACAAAGGTAGCTTCTAAATCATAACTCTCTTGAACGAGGGGATAGAGTTTATAAACTGTTCCAATTGCGATACCATTTTGTTTTAAAACCGCTGATTGATGTGGATGCATCAAACCATTTATCTGCGCAGGAGCTTCTAATTCAAAATCACCTATTACTTGAGAAATTTTCTCAACAAACATTGCAAAATCAATAGGTGCTGGGCGACCTGCATTTGATAGCGAAGCGTCTGTGCTATCACCTGAAAAAATAAATGCCATTTTTATAGACTCGTTACGCTCATTGTCAAATACGGAGCCAATTTCAAAAAGAGCTATCTTTTTTTGTCCCGATTTTGCATTAAGACTTGCTGCTTCTAGTAGTCCTAAAACTAAGCTTGGACGTAGGGTATCTAAGGTATTGACAATTGGATTAAGAAGTTCTTTATCCTTATCTGTACATGTAAAGCCAAAAGACTCAAATTTTTCACGCTCACCAAAAACAAAGTGCATACTCTCATAAAAGCCACTATATGCTGCTTTATAGCGATAATTACGACGTTTTTGATACTCATAATAATCGTCATTAAAACGAAATGCCTCAGCAAGAACAAAAGGCTTTGAGGGAATGTTATCAATACCGACAAGACGTACAATTTCTTCAATTAAATCTTGTTTATTTACCACATCATGACGGTGACGTGGTATTGTTACTGAAAAGTTATCACCTTTTGAGTTTTCAACACCAAAGCCTAAATTTTTCAAAATCTTAGCGACAGTCGTTTTATCAATATCTGCGCCAATAAATGCATTTATTGTTGAAGTACTAATGCTTACATGTAAGGGTGTATAATCTTGTAATATATCAAGGCTTCCTGCATAAACACTTATCTTACTATGCGCTTCAAGAAGTGTAAAGAAGTAGCTTAATCCCAAATCTAAACTTGGCTCGCTCCCTCTTGATGTTCGATAAAAAAACGCATCACTTTTTTGCTTACTTTCGGACATTTTTCTTGAAATAATATCGGGTGCAATATAACTCGCTTCAATAAAAGCTTCTACTGTATTATCAGTTATGCATGTCCCCTCTTCTTGAATGACACCAACAGTTGATGCTTTTGATTTTACACAAGAAACTGTGCTAAAACCATTATCATTGCTTAAAGCTATCTCGATTTTTTCATCATCATTGAGCGCAAAACATGAACGATTATAAGCACGCAAAATAACACCTGTAGAGTGAGTCGAATAGAGTAATAGTCCTGCTATATCCGAACCATAACTTTCATCAATCTGTGCTAAACGCAAGGCAACACGCTTGGGCAAAACGATATCTTCAATATCAACCGCACGAAATGATAAATCAGCATCAATACTATCATGCTGTACCAAATGCGCAAGACGACCCATACCAATAAGACCATCTTTATCAGTATCCACAATAATCTCACGAAGTTTGCGATCATATGCTGCGCATAAATCACGTGCAACACCATAAATACTGAGACAATCCCCACGGTTTGCAGTCAGCTCAATCTCTATCTTATCATCATTGAAATAGATATTTTCACTAAGCTCTGAGCCTAATTCCAACTCTCCTAAACTCTCATCAAGAATCATAATACCATCTTCAAGCGGAGGCAGACCTATCTCAGTTGAAGAGCAAATCATTCCCTCACTATCAACGCCTCGAAGCTGCACAGGTTTAATCTCTAAACCACTTGGCATTTTTGCACCAATAGTTGCTACTGCCACTTTAATGCCTACACGGACATTCGAAGCACCACAAACAATTTGGCGAACGCCTCCGCCAATATCTACCTTACAGATATTTAACTTATCTGCATCAGGATGTTTTTCACACTCTAAAACTTCTCCAACAAGAATTTTTGCAGGAACTCTATATGATTCTACGCTATCAACTTCAAGTCCTATAGCATTTAAGGTTTTACATAAATCTTGTGTGGAAATATCTTCTATATCAATCCACTCATTTAACCAGCTTTTTGTTACAATCATTTCATCTGCTCCAATAGTCTGATGTCACCTTCAAAAAGTGAACGCAAGTCTCCGATATGATGAATCAACATCGCAAAACGCTCAACACCCAAACCAAAAGCATATCCACTCACATCTTTATAGCCAACTGCATCAAAAACATTTGAATCTACGATACCACAACCAAGGACTTCTAACCAACCTGTTTTAGAGCAGACCCGACAGCCGTCACCCTTACAAAAAATGCAACTAATATCTACTTCAGCAGAAGGTTCCGTAAACGGAAAAAAACTAGGACGAAAACGCACTGCAACCTCACCAAACATATATTTTAAAAAGTCTTCTAAAATATATTTTAAATTAGCAAAAGAGACTGTCCCTTCCTTATCTACTAAAAGACCCTCCACCTGATGAAACATCGGAGTATGCGTCAAATCATAATCACGGCGAAATACACTTCCAGGAGCAATCATCCGAATAGGTGGTGTGGTATGTAACATTGTACGAATTTGAACGGGTGAGGTGTGTGTACGCAATAACATCTCATCTTTAAAATAAAAAGTATCTTGCATATCACGCGCAGGATGATATTTTGGAAGGTTAAGCGCTTCAAAATTATGAAAATCATCTTCTACCATAGGACCCGTTTGAACCGTAAAGTTCATTGATATAAAATAATCAACAATCTTGTCCATGGTCTCATTTACAGGGTGTAAGGCTCCGCGAGATGATTGTTGTGAATAGAGTGACACATCAATTGCTTCAGCTTTCATAGCGCGGGAGAGTTCTTGCGTCTGTAAATTCATTTTGCATTCACTTAAAAGTGACATTAAATCGCTCTTATAGATATTTAACTCTTTAGCAATACCTGCTTTTTCTTCATTTGGAGCTGTTTTCATCTTAGCAAACTCTTTTGCTAGAACTCCTTTTTTTCCAAAGATACCAATACGTATCTCTTCTAACTTTTCAACACTTTGCGCGGTTTTTATCGCGTCATACCACTCTTTCAATACAGAAACTCCAATAGACTTTTATAAAAAGTCGAGTATAAAATTACGCGTATTCTATTTAAAAGTCTATTATAAACAGCTTCATATTAAAATTTAAGATTTATATCTTTACATGTAAGATACAATTAGGAAAACAAAAACAGGAAAAACCATGTGTATATTTTGCAAAATAGTCAATAAAGAAATTCCTTCAAATCTCGTTTTAGAAGATGAAAACTTCTATGCTTTTCACGACATAAATCCTAAAGCTCCCGTTCATATTCTTATAATCCCTAAATTACATGTAGATAGTTTCAATGAAGCTTCAGCAGAGATGATGGGTAAAATGACTCCATTTATTCAAGATGTTGCCAATCATGTAGGGATAGAAAAAAGTGGCTACCGTGTCATAACAAACATTGGAGATAATGGAGGTCAAGAAGTAAAACACCTGCATATCCATCTTCTTGGTGGCGCTAAACTTTCATGGTCACATTTTACGGATGCAGACCCTAAAGATTTTCTTTAGGGCACTTCTAAGAATTTTGATTCTTTATGAGTTACTTCACTTTTTATAAATCTAAATTCTTTAAATAATTTTCAAAATAAACAACTTGCTCCATCGTTCGCAATGTTGCAGTACCGCCTTGTGAAGTTCTAGCATTCATGGAGTGTTCTATCTCTAAATACTGCATCACATCTTCTTTGATACGATTATCAATCTTATGCAGTTCATTAAATTCTAAATCACTAATATCAATCCCTAACTCTTCAGATTTTGCAACAGCTTTTCCTGTAATAAAATGCGCTTCACGAAAAGGAATATCACAGTGCTCTACAAGATAATCTGCAAGGTCTGTAGCACTTAAATGCCCTACCTTACACGCCTTATACATATTATCACTTTTGATAGTCATGGTTTTTAGTGCTTCGCGAAGAATTTCTAAAGAGATTTCTGCCGTTTCAACGCTATCAAATACGCCCTCTTTATCTTCTTGAGTATCTTTGTTGTAAGCGAGTGGCAAGCCTTTCATCACCGTTAAAAGTGCTATAAGGTTACCATTAACGCGCCCAGTTTTTCCTCGTAAAAGTTCAGGAACATCAGGGTTTTTCTTTTGTGGCATGATAGATGAGCCTGTCGAGTACTCATCACTAAGTTCTACAAAACTAAATTCATAACTTGACCACATTACCAACTCTTCTGATAAGCGTGAGATATGCATCATCATTGTTGAAATATTAAACAAAATTTCTAAGGCAAAATCTCTATCACTCACTGTATCGAGGCAATTTACACTAACACTTGAAAAACCTAACTCTTGCGCTGTCATTTCACGGTTTATATTATGAGGTGTTCCTGCTAGTGCTGCACACCCTAAGGGTGAGATATTATTGCGTTTTCGAGAGCTTTCAAAACGCTCGATGTCACGCTTAAACATAGAGTTATAAGCAAGAAGATGAAAAGCAAAGTTAATAGGCTGGGCATGTTGCAAATGTGTCATGCCAGGTAATAAAGTTTCGCTATTTTTTGAAGCAATCTCTGTAATGACTTCCATCAAAGATTTTATAGCTTGCGTGATTTCTCTGTTTTTACGCAGAACATAACGGCGAAAATCTACCGCAACCTGATCATTACGACTTCGGGCGGTATGAAGTTTTTTACCTGTATCACCGATAAGAGAGGTTAAACGCTTCTCTATAGCCATATGAAGATCTTCATCACTAATTTTCCACTCAAAATTACCATCTTCTATTTCGATAAGCACCTGAGCCATACCGTCTTGAATCTCTTTTAACTCATCTTGAGTTAAAATACCTTGTGCACATAGCATTGCAGCATGTGCTAGTGAACCTTCAATATCTTCACGATACAGCTTACGATCATACATTATTGACGCATTAAAATCATCTAAGAGTGACGAAGCACCTGATGAAAAACGTCCGGACCACATTTTGTCCATAAAATCTCCAAATTATAAAAAGTTAACCAAAATTATGCAATAAAGAACAATAAATAGACGATTTTTTCAGTTTTCTATTGCATAATTTGGGTTCAATATTTTAGCGAAAAAGAAAAAAAACTGCGACCTAATCAGTCTAAAGCAGGAACTTTAGCGCTATCTTTAGCATATTCCACAAGAAAGTCTTTAAGATGTTTAGATTTTTTCTGATAATTTTTACTTTTAAAATATTTCCAAGAGTCTTCTGCTTTTTTACTCTCTAGGTGTAATTTCGCTAAATTTTCACCATTAGATTTCATGATTTTTTTCCAAGTATGCTTGTCATTCAAGAAGACAATTTCCTCTCCATTGTCATGGCATTTTTTACACTTTTCAATATACTCTTTTTGACCCTTATAAACTCTTGCATCTAATGTTGTCAATACAAAAATCGCTAAACTCAATAAAACAAAAAAACTCTTTTTCATATAACCAACACCTTTTAAATAAGATTTACCGCGATCATACTACATTAGCAATTATAATATATTGCTTAAGAGCTTAAAGGCGTGCATAAAAATATGTTAAATAATTTATATAAGGTCAGTTGCCTCATTTGCCATAACTTCTGCACGTGCTAGCACATCTTTTGCGCCGCGCTTTATCATACTCTCAGCCATAGAACGACCAACATTCATAAAATCATTTTTACTTATAATTTTTGTTTCTGACATAATTTCTGATCCATCTGGCATTCCAAGAATAGATTTAATCAAAACTTCATTATTCTCAATTATCTCGGCATTAATACCGATAGGAACTTGGCAACCACCCTCTAAAGTATCGACAAATTCACGCTCTATGGTTGTTGCAATTTGACTATCTTCATTGTTTAAGCCTTGTATAATTTTAACAATTTCAGGATTATTGATACATTGAATGCCTAAAGCTGCTTGACCCATTGCAGGTATCATTTCATCAAGAGAGATAGGATAAACATGCTCAACCAAATCAAGAAGACCTAAGCGATTAATACCTGCTGATGCGAGGATAATAGCGTCATATTGCCCATCTTTTAGTTTTTGAATACGGGTATTTACATTCCCTCGAAGCCATTTAATTTTCAAATCAGGTCTATCTCTTAGAAGTTGCATTTGGCGACGTAGCGATGATGTTCCTACGACAGCACCTTTTGGAAGATCCTTGAGATTTTCATATTTATCACTCAACATCGCATCACGCACATCTTCACGCTCAGTAATAGCAACTAAAGGAAGCTCATCAGGAAGCTTTGTTGGTACATCTTTAAGTGAATGCACTGCAATATGAGCCTCTCCACGAAGCATAGACTCCTCTAGCTCTTTGAGAAAAAGTCCTTTTCCTCCAATCTTAGCAAGAGGTGCATCAAGAATTTTATCACCTAATGATTTCATAGGAAGAAGTTCTACTTGCAAGCCAGGATTGAGTTCTTCTAAGCGCGCTTGTATGTGAATGCTTTGCCACATGGCAAGTTTGCTCTCACGTGTTGCGATGATAAGTTTTTTCATTATTTACTTAACCTTAACTGCTCTAAATTTTGCTTTTGTAGCATCTTTTCTTCCATCAAAAAACATTGTTGGGGTTCCATTAACCATCATGCTTTGAGCAACCTCCATATCAAATGCAGAGTGTTTTTTTACCTCTTTTGCAGCGATATCTTTAAGCGTAATTTTTGCTCCTATCATTTTATTGTAAGCATCAAGAATTTTTTGATTATCTTTTTCGCGTGCTCCAATTTTTGTTTTGTACATTCCTAAGACAGCATCTTTACGACCTTGAAACTCTGCTACAAGTGCTGCCTTGGTCAATGCTATAGAAGCAGGATGCAAGGACACCAAAGGTAAATGATAATAATATACTGCAAATTTATTTGGATATTTTTTCATATAATTGATAGCTTTTGGCACAAATTTACGACAAAATGGGCACAAAGGATCAGAAAAAATTGCCACCTTATGTTCTGCATTTTCATTTCCATAAATTAAATTAGACTTTTTGTAATACTCTGGTTTAAAATCAGGAGCAATAGAGTTTTTCAACTGTTCGCCAGTTTTGATATTAGTCAAATCTGAAGTAAGATAATCTCCACTTACAAAATAGACCATACGCTGTGTAATAGGTCGTTCACTCTTTCCTTGCTTCACGGTTGCTTTAAGGTTAAGAACCATAGCATCCCAGCCTTTAGGGCTTTTAAGTGCTTTTTTATCGACAACCTTGACTTTTAAAGTTTTAACCGAAGGGTTAGCGCTAATCTGCTTTGTTAAAAACGCTTCTACTTCTGCGTTTGTTGCCGCTATAAGGCTAGTCCCTACTAATGCTATCGCTGATAATTTCAACATCAATGACATTGTTGTCCTTTGTATAATTTGAATTTGATTCTTTTGGTTTAGAATTGTATTTTGCCGAAAAACGGTTAACCAACATACTCGTAAATACTGAAAATTGTAAAAGTATGCCAATTATATCCGTTAGAAATCCTGGAATAATCAATAAAATAGCGCCGAGAAGCGTAAAAACATTTAGCTCTTGAAACTTTTGCAGATCAATCTGTCTTGTAGAAACTGCTTGCATATTTTCTACTAAAGTTGCTTGAAAGTGAAAAAGTATATAGATACCAATAAAAGCACTGAAAATTATCTCACCAAAAGTATTCAGTCCACCAATTTCAGATGAGATATTAACAGATACTAAAACTTCAAAAAAAAGATAAAGAAGAAAATAGATCATTTCACAATATCCATAACGCCATCAAAGGCCTTAGAGGCCTCAATTACTATTTTTTCATCTTTTTTTCTATCAAAGAGTTGTACATTCCCATTTACAAGCTCTTTTCCAATGATAAGAGTGTAAGGAAATCCAATAAGCTCCGCATCTTTCATCTTGAAACCAAAACGCTCTTTTCTATCATCAATCATCACTTCAAGACCAGCTTTTCTAAACGCCGCATAGAGCTTTTCACCTAAGGCAAACTGCTCTTCATCTTTTATATTTGAAACCATAATATTGAGCGTGTATGGAGCTGTTTCTTTTGTCCAGACACAGCCTTTTTCATCATGATGCTGTTCGATCACAGCAGCTATTAAACGACTCACTCCCATACCATAAGTTCCCATAATCAAAGGTACAGACTGTCCTTTTTCATTTAGAAACTCTGCCTTAAGAGCCTTAGAATATGTTGTACCAAGTTTAAAAATATGCCCTACTTCTATACCCTTAGTAAAAGAGAGTGTTCCATTACAATAAGGACAGCCATCGCCCTCTTGCACTTGTGCCAAATCAGCAAACTCAGCCTCTTTTAATACCTTCATATCAACGCCAACATAATGGTAATCGACTTCATTCGCACCACAAATCATTGAGTCCGCATTTTGAAGTGCCTCATCAAAGATACATGTAAAATTATTCATATCCAAAGGACCCATAAAGCCTGCTACTAAACCAGCATCTTTAAGTTCTTCTTCACTTACATCCATAAGCTCTAAAGCTTTAGCGGCATTTGTGGCTTTTACCTCTTGTAAAGTATCGTTTCCTCTTAAAAAGAAAAGGACTATCTTCTCCTCTTCTTCATAGATAGCACGCATTGCAATAGTTTTAACGGTATAAAAAGAATCAATTTTAAAGAAATTACTTAAATCTTCAATAGATTTGATATTTGGCGTTTTAAACTTATTAAAATCTGCTTCAGGAGCCTCAGGGATTTCACTTCGCTGTGAACATAACGCTGCCTCTATATTTGCACCATATTCACAATGACTACAAATTGCGATAGTATCTTCACCGCTATCAGCGATAACCATAAGCTCTTTTGAACCACTCCCACCAATAGCGCCACTATCGGCTTCAACGATGCGAAATTCCAAGCCTAAGCGCTCTAAGATTCTTTTATATGCTGCTTCCATAGCTTCAAATTCACGATCTAAGTCCTCTTCGTTAGCATGAAAACTATAACCATCTTTCATAATAAACTCCCTAGAACGCATCAGTCCAAAGCGGGGGCGTGCCTCATCTCGAAACTTTGTTTTAATCTGATAAAGATTCATAGGAAGCTGCTTATAGCTTGTCAGACGATTACGAATAACATTCACCATCATCTCTTCGTGAGTTGGTCCTAAAACAAAAAGATTTTCTTTGCGGTCTTTAAAACGGAGCAACTCTTTTCCAAATTTTTCTATACGACCACTCTCTTGCCATAGTTCAGCAGGTGTCACAAAACTAAGTTCAACTTCTTGAGCACCACAACGAGACATCTCATCATTGATAATATTTTCTATCTTACGCAAAACACGTTTTCCTAAAGGAAGATAGTTATAAAGTCCGCTTGCTACTTGTGAAACAAAACCTGCACGCCAAAGTAAAATATGGCTTACTAAAACTGCCTCAGAGGGTGCTTCTTTACTAGTAGGTATAAAAGCTTTAGAGAATCTCATTTGCGCTCCTTATGCATAATATTATCTTCATCAGATTCATTTAGTATTTTTTTTAAAGAGCTAATCATACTATCAGATTTTGACTCTTGAACACTCTGGCGCATTTGTGAACTCAAGTCATGTAATAAACGCTTTATAGACTGTTCGCACGCCTTTTGCAAGGAATCCTTGTACTCTTGAGGAATATAATGCTTCTTTACAACACGCTCCGCTTCAGCTTTTGCGGCATCTGCACCTCTCATATAAAGCTCTTTGATTAAAGGTTCCACGGAGAGACTTTTAAGAGTCTCAAAAAAACTCATAGTATGGCGACCTACTATAGAAAAAGCCGCACGCGCTTCATCTTCGCGTAAGCTCATATTTTCATCTACTATAGTCTTTAAATCATCCACAACATATATGTGAAGATCGGGGCGTTTTTTCACATCAATATCGCGTGGAACTGCCATATCAAACCAATAACGATCAAACGAACAATCACCTACCATTGCTTCAGTGATAATCGGCTCCAATGAACTAGTTGCAGTGAAAATCAAATCATACTCATTTATGGCGTGAAACAACTCCTCATAATTGCGGACTCGTGCCTTACATGTAAGAGCAATCTCTTCTGCCTTAGAGCGCGTACGGTTCATAATTGTAATCTCCGCATCATGGCGTTGTAAGGTTTTTGCACTAATAACAGACATATCACCTGCACCAATCACAAGAGCATGTTTTCCCTCAAGTGAGCCCACAACTTCATATGCTTTTGCAACTGCCACACTCGCAACTGAAGTCGCTCCTGATGAGATATCTGTGACATTACGAACTTCTGCCGCGCATTTAAAGGCATAATGTACCGCGCGTTCAAGTTTTTGACGACAATAAGACCTATCCAAAGCAAAACGATATGCATCTTTAAGTTGTCCCGCTATCTGTGTTTCACCAACAACCATAGAATCTAGTGAACTTGCAACACTAAAAAGATGGTGTATTGCGCCTTGATCATCAAAAACATCCGCCCTGCGTTGTAGCTCCTCTAATGAGATATTTGAATGTTGCGAAAGCATATTAAGACTATGTTTTGTAGCAATATCAACATCTTTACAACTTAATACAATTTCAATACGATTACAGGTAGAAACTAAAAATGTTTCATTTATCATCTCATGAGCATTTACTTTTTCAAGATAATTTGCAAGTGCATCATCATCAACAAAGGCAAGTTTTTCACGAATTTCTAAGGTAGAGTTTTTATGTGTAAAACTGATTGTAAGATAATGCATTAAAAACTTCTCTTCATCATTGTTTCAATAATGACTTTAAGATCAGCATCATCTACTACCGCAATTGCATCATTACTCAATTCTTGCGCTAGAGCAAATGAACGCTCTATACTTTTGTGCTCATTCATCTTCTCTTTAATCCAAAGAGATTCTTGAGAACTTAACTCTTTTTTATGCAGAGATTTTAACTTCTGCTTCTCTTGCTCATTTAAATCTTGATAGAGATAAATGTAGGGCAAAGTACATTTACCTTCAACATAATCATGAAGTGCAGGTTTTCCCAAGGTAGCCGTATCAGAAACAATATCTAAAATATCGTCAATAATTTGAAAAGAGAGTCCTAGGTTTTTTCCATATAACGCGTAAGAACTTGCATCTTTTCCTTCTAAAATTGCAGCAGACTTTGCTGCAGCTTCTATAAGTGTTGCTGTCTTAAAGTAAAGCATTTCAAGATAAAGATCTGCATCATCATTAAAGGATTCTGACATCACAACATCCATCATTTCACCCTTAGAGAGTGCGGTAACTGAGTCTGCTATACATTGAGCAATATCTTTATCAAATGCCACTAAAGAACTAAAGCCCTTAGAATATAAAATATCACCGAGCATAATGGCTGTTTTAGAATCTTCAGTCGCATTAACAGAAGCTACACCACGACGAATCGTAGCATCATCAATAACATCATCATGAAGCAAACTTGCTGCGTGAATAAGTTCTACAATCGCACTCAAAAGAGGTGCATCTTCATGGGTATTTGCAATTTTAAAAATCAATTTAGCTCGAAGTCGTTTTCCACCGCTTAGAGTGTTGAAGAGTCTTGTAACTTCATCATACTCTACTTCATCAAGAAGGCTTTTCATTATACTTTCGACACGCTCTAACATTATCTCATTACTCATCTTTTAAATACTCCAACTGTATTTCTTCTTCATCATCTCGAAGAAAAATATCAAACTGACTTTCTTTCTTTTTATAATCAAAATCCGTAAATTTTATAAGAATATACGGTACTTTTATTTTGTATGCAGTAGATGACAAAAGTTTTATGCGAAAACTTTGATTTGTATGATTTAGCTTTAAAACATGCTGTGTCACAATATCATCAAAGTTTCGTAATACAATTAAGTTATCATTTGCATACAGAGTCCATCGAAACTCTAAGAGTCTTTGATTTCCTTCGCTTTTTACTAAAAGTCTCTCTAAGTTATCTTTTTTCAATGAAACACTTTTAATAGTTTTCCACTCTTGCGCAAAGCTTACATGTAAGAGTAAACAGAGAATTGCAAAAGATTTTAAAAACACCTAAACTCTTCTACTCATTTTGCGATAGAACATTACCTACTGATTCTATATAGAGACTTTTTGTCTTCTCTTCAATCTTATCTACATCATTATAAAGACGTTGTAAAATCAGCTCATTAAAGTTTTCACCATACGCCTCTTCTGCCATCATCTCTAAAACTGCCATACGCTTCATAAGACGTTCTAATTCTAATTCCGTCAAAATACGACTAGCATTATAGATAATATCTATAAATTTACTATAAGGTGTGCCACCAAAAATATTCTCTTCGTCTTCAAAAAGTGCTTCATACATTTATTATGTCCATTAAAAAATTGATGAATTATACCATTGCTGTGCTTTGTCATGGCATAATCAACTTACAAACTTTAGCGCTAAAGTCTTTTTATCTTATAAACTACTGCGTACAGTAAAGGAATGTAAACTAAATTTAAGACAGTAGCCCACATAATCCCAAAACCAAGTGCTATTGCCATTGGTTGCAAAATCATTGCCTGTCCTGAAGCAAAAAATATCAAGGTTGAAAGCCCAAGAACAGTTGTTATAGAGGTGAGCAATATAGGTCGCAAGCGTGTTTTTGCAAGGCGCATCAGCTCTTCTAAATCTCCAGCTTTTTTTATAAAACTCACCATAATAAGCCCATCATTTACAACTACTCCTATAAGCCCGACTACACCAATAAGCCCCGTCATAGTAAGGTTTAAGTCCATAACAAGATGTCCGATTAAGACGCCCAAAAGTACTAGAGGGGTTGTACTTAAAACGATAAGTGACTGTCTGAGTGAATCAAAAAGCCACACAAGTGTGATTAAAATCAGAACGATAGCCATTGCTGCAGCTTGAGACATCTCTCGCTTTGTTTTGGCATTTTCTTGCTCTTCTCCCTTGATAGTCACTTCAAATCCTGATTTTTTTAAATCCTCAATAGCTGGTTTGAGAGCTTCCATCACCTCTGATGATGTTGCTATGTCGTTATCAATCGAAGCAAAAACGCTACGGATACGCTTACCATCTTCTTTATATAAACTCACAAAAGCTTGCGAAAGCACAAAATCACATACCTCAGCTAAGGCTACAAGGTGGTTTGTTTGTGGAACTTGCACCTGAAAAGCCTTTAGTGAGTGTATTGTATCTTTGATCTTACCTTCTACTTTTATACGGACTAAACCTGTACTATTAAACATTTTTCCATATTCGCCTTTTAGATAGTAGGCTCGTAACTCTTTAGCAATAATAGCTTCATTAAATCCTAACTCCTGCCCATAACTATTGACACGAAGCTTTAGCTCTTTTTCTCCAATATCTGCATCATTTTCCACATTATGAACTCCATCTATCTTCTCTAGCTCTTTTGAGAACGCATTCACTCCATCAGCAAGAAGTGACTCCTCTTTTCCACCTAGTGCAATCTCAATATCATGTGCCACTACTCCCGCACCAGGAACATTAACCGTAAGCTCTTCAAAAAGTGCTCCATCACTGTTTTTCACTTTTTGTAGGGGTGCTATCCACTTTTTAACATCTTCACTAATACTCTTGGCGGTGCGTTCACGTATTAAAAGATCCGCGTCATAGTCCAAAGAGAGATAGGGGTTTATGTATTTATTAAAAAAATTATCAGGGGCTCGTTCATGCAGGTCTATAAAGATATGAAAAAGATTTTCTCCCATACGCGCCATATTTTTAGCATCAAGTCGCATTCCTGTTACTGATGTTACGGAAGAAAACTCTTTTTTATCTAACTTTTCTAGCAATATCTTCTCTATACGACTCACTAAAACTTCAGTATCTTCAAGGTTATTATTGATATTCACCTTTCCTGATATAAAAATTTGTGTCACATCAAATTCAGGAAAAAGCTGAAATTTTGTAGTTTTCAAAAGATACCCTGTTGCTGCAAAAATAACAAGCACCATAACAATTAAAGAGAGTAACTTTTTCTTAAATACAAAATGCAATAATCTATCATACGAGCTATATAAATACTCCCAAATTGCATGTGCGCTATGCGCCTCTTTTCGCAATTTCATAAAATCATGTGCATGAAGAGGAAGAAAGTAAAATGCTTCAAAGAGTGAAGATAGAAGTAAAATAGAGATCATAATTGGTAAAATTTTTATAAAAGTTCCCATTTCGCCTGAAATCAGCAAAAGAGGCAAAAAAGCAAATACAGTAGTAAGTGTTGCCGTCAAGACTGCGGGAAACATCTCTGAAGCTCCTAAAATAGTAGCTTCACGCCGTGATTTTCCCTCTTCAAGGTGACGATAGATATTTTCAGCAACGACAATAGCCTCATCTACTAGCATACCTAGTGCCAAAAGAGCGCCCAATAGTGAAAGCATATTGAGTGAATTACTCATAAAATCTGTTACAATCAAGCCAATCATAAAACTCAGAGGAATTCCCATAGCAACGACCATAGCTATGCCCCGATTAACAAAGATGAGCATTGATAAAAAGACAAGCATAAGACCAAAGATAATATTTGCAAAAACAGTATTGAGTCGATTTTTAATCCAGATGGAAGTATCTGTATAAACTTCAAATTTATATTGAGGATAACGGACACTAAAATCTTTTAAAACTGCACGAATCTCTTTTGCAAGAGCGATGGCGTTGCCTGATGTGGATTTATTTATATTGATAGATATATTTCTTTGTCCATTATAATGAGAAAGCTCACTCTCATTACCAAGCTCAAAACTAACATCTGCAATATCGCCTAAGCGTATGCGCAATGTGCCTATACCAAGGAGTGTGTTTGCGATATCATCAAGCTTTTTTTCGCCATTATATGTGCTTATGTAGAGATGGCTTCCCCTCTCCTTGATGGAGCCTATGGGAAAGATGGAGCTGAGATTTGAGAGTGCAGCAACGACGCTATTGATATCTAAAGCATAGGCATGAATTTTCTCCTCATTAAGGCGAATAACAAGTTCGCTATCGCTATCTCCACGTATAGTGATATCACTCAAATCTTTAAAACCACTCAAAACACTTTTAAGTTCTTCCGCTCGTTTTAGTAAATCCTCTGCTGTAGCATCTCCTGCAATGGCAATCAAGACTAGCGGTATAGCATGCTCTACCAACTTTGCAATTGGTTCATTCATATCCGCAGGAATATCACGCTTCGTTGTCGCTACAATATCTTTGATATCACTTAAAACATTGATATTTTCAGCACCAGGTTTAATATCTGCAAGAATACTAAAAGAGCCATTTTTTATAGTAGTAGTCACTTTATCAATATAATTTACATTTTTTATATCATCTTCAATTGTTTTAACCACCATCTTATCAAGCACATCCGCACTCGCCCCAGAATAAGCCCCACTAATCAAAATCTGATCTTTAGCAATCGGCGGAAATATCTCTTTGGGAATATTTATATACGCAAAAGTTGAGAGTAGCAGAATAAAAAGCAAGAAAAAATGGTTTAAAAGAGGTTTGTCAAGTGAAAATTCTATAAAACGACGCAGCAAAGGAGTTCCTTAAATTAATTACAACATTATAGCAATATTTAGAAAAGTCGTAATTTAATCTAAGCTATCCTTGCAGATATTACTTTTTTTAGAACTGTTTTTTTAGTATTTCTTAGACATTACTTTCATCAACTTCTATTATAAAATCTGCTTGTTGTGATTTAGGTGTTGATTTAGTGGCGGGAAGCTGTAAGACTTTGTAATATTTTTCACCATCGAGAAAAACCAAGGTGATAGTATCGCCAATAGCAACATTTTTACTAGCCTTCACTACGATACCGTTAATCTTAACAACACCATTTTTCAGCATATCTTGAGCAATAGAACGACGCTTTGTCATATTTACTGCGTTTAAAAATTTATCAATTCTCAAAAAAATTCCTTACATGCATAATAAAACATACTCAGTCGGTTATGATTCTCTAAAGCCTTTTATATCCTCTAAAACTCGCTTTAAAGCTTCTTTGTAGTTCTTAATAAAAATAGCATAATTACTTCTATCTTCACTTAAAAAACTCTGTTCTAGTTTGGCAACACATTCAGAGAGCTCATTAGCACCGATATTAGCCGAAACGCCTTTGATATCATGTGCAAATTGTCTTCCATCAGAAAATTTCTTTTCAGCCACTATACTCTCAAGAACACTCACAGAGTCTGCATACATTTCTGAAAAATCTTGCAAGAGTGCTTTATAAAGATCTCCGTCATCTCCACATCTTTGTATGCCTTCTTGCACATTCAAAGATTTATAAACCGCTGGTGTCTTTTTTTTACTTTTTATCTTTTTATTAGCAGGATGAAGACTATTATTATTGATTTTAAAAGCTTCACGCTGACCATGATCTTTGCCTAATATATCTAAAAGTTTTTCATAAAAAACCTTTACATTTAAAGGTTTTCCGATATATCCTTGCATCCCACAAGCGATAGCATGGTCTATCTCATCGTCCATAGAATTTGCAGTCAACGCAATAATTGGAATCATCTCATATTCATGATACTCTCTAATAATTTTACTTGCCTCATAACCATCCATAATTGGCATACTAATATCCATTAAAATAAGATCAAATTTTGGATTTTTATGCAATTGAGCAATAGCCTCTTTGCCATTTTCAGCAAAAGTAAGCTCAATTCCAGTATTCTCAAGCAAACCACTGAGTACACGCTGACTTATCTCATTATCCTCTGCAATAAGAATTTTTTTATTACCTAAAACTTTTAAATCGTCTTTAGTAGTTCTAGCTTTTTCAGATTTTTTACTTTGAACTTCACCATAAAGTTCTAAAATAGTATTAAAGATACTTTGTTGATTGAAAGGTTTTAAAAGATAGCGATCAATCTCTTTATATCTTTTGGAGCTATTTTCTCCTTGATTAAAGAGACTTTCAATTAAAACAACTTTTAGAAATCTTTTTTCTTTAATCTCTTTAATAGACTCTAATGCATATTGCGAGAGCTTTTGTTCATCTATAAAAAGAACATCAAAAGCCACCTCATTTATAAGCTGCTCTGCTTCCTCAATAACAGGCGTGGTCTGGACATTATAGTGAAAATACTCAAGCATTTTACTCAATGAACTGATAGCTTTAGTGTTTGTATCTATTATAAGAGCACGCTTTCGCATAAAACTTTTTGATGGTAGGCGGTAGTGGCGTTTGTTGTCAGGGTCTTCTAATTCTAACTCTATATTAAAGATAAAACTACTGCCTCTTCCATATTGACTCTCAACTCGAATGCCTCCACCCATCATCTCTATAAGTTGTTTTGAGATAGACAGACCCAAGCCAGTGCCACTATAAACACGACTTGTAGAATCATCTGCTTGAGAAAATGATTTAAAAAGTTTGGCAATCTGAGCCGATGTCATACCGATACCTGTATCGGTTACT
>CAMZLS010000021.1 GCA_947311765.1 uncultured Helicobacteraceae bacterium | reverse complement strand
TAGTGCTCATCAAAGTGATGTTAGCTAAATTGCCTTTAAAATCGATTGTGAAGCAGTGAGTTGGGAAGGTTAGGGTAGTGAGACTTCTACTTTGGCTGTTGATTACGCTCTCGCTATGCCTTACATGTAAGCTTAGAGATAAGAGGTATTTGTAAAATTGATCACTATTTTCTTTGATAAGAGTATGGACATTTTGAGTGAGAGTGGGGAGTGAAAGTGTTGTATTCTCTTTTCCCCGGCATGGAGTCATTGCGCGTGAGATATTGAGCGTTTCATCAACAAGAAGAGCATCTTTTACTATAGCTCTATAGCCGATATAATAGCTATCGGCGTAGAGATAAAATGGTAAAAGTATTAGCGTACAAATTGTGAATGAGAGAGAACGATTTCCATTTCGACTTCGCACAGACCCTCTTTAAATGTAGTTTCTTGAATATGAGCATCGCGGATTATCGCATCAACATAAGTACGAATCGTAGAGCGTGTGACCATCATATTTTTGATTAAGTCTTGACCTTCTACATTAACACCTTTAACTTTTTCAGCCATAAGACGATAGGCGTCAGCAATAGCAGCACGCTTAGCAAGTGCGTAAGCTTGCGCTGGTGATGTAGTAGTTGTTGGTGCAACACCTTGACCTACAACATTGAGACGGATATCTTCATATGGAGTTAAAAGAGGTGCCTTGTCGCATGGACAAGTGGTCTCTTGTGTAGTTGTTACTGTGGTGCATTCACAGGGAATTTCTTGCTTTTGCACGGTAGGCGTTTCACAGCTTTTTTTAGGAGCCTCAGCTTTTGTAGTACACCCTGCAAATGTTGCAGATGTGATTAAGAGGGCAGATAAAAAATGTGTATATCTCATTAGTAGTCCTTACTTAGTGGAGTTAATACTCGATACTAAGCAAGAGTCGTTCCAATTTATTCTAAGTCAAGCCCACCATCAGATTCTAGCCCATTTTCACTCTCTATTACCTCTTTTTTAGGGCAACGCGAGATACTGACAACATCATCCCCTTTAACGATATAGACACCGCTGGTATTACGAGAAGATTTTGAGACTGTTTGCATATCAACGCGAATCATTTTTCCCTCTTTAGTGAGTGCCATCATATCCATGCCCTCATCTACCATCAAGCAGCCAACAACATTTGTGCCTGTTTTTTGGTTGAGTTTCATAGCGATAACACCACTTCCTGCGCGGTTGGTTAGGCGGTATTCACCAGCAGTTGTGCGTTTACCGATACCTTTTTCACTGACCATTAAAATCTCTTGTTCATCATCGCTAATGATATTTGCATCAACGACCTTATCGTTAGGTATTTTAAACTTGATACCACGAACACCACGGGTTGAGCGACCTTGTTCGCGAGTTTTTTCTATCTCAAACTTAATACATTGCGCTTTTTGTGTCACGATAAAGAGGTATTTTGTCTCTTGAGTAGCGATATGTGCGGTAATAAGTGCATCATCTTCATCAAGAACAATAGCACGCACACCATTGGAGCGAACATTTGAGAACTCTGAAAGGTTTGTACGTTTTACGATACCGTTTTGCGTGAAAAATGCGAGTGATTTCTCTTGAGAAAAGTCAGTTGTTGGAATAACTGAGCGGATTTTCTCATCGGCTTCGAGTTTGATGAGATTTACAACCGCTTTTCCTTTGGCTGTACGCGAAGCTTCAGGAATACGATAGACTTTTAACCAGTGCAGCTGTCCACGATCTGTAACAAACATCAAGGTATCATGCGTGTTACATGTAAAGAAGTTCTCTATAAAGTCATCATCATAAGTAGTAACTGCAGTTTTACCCTTGCCACCACGACGCTGTTTCTCGTAAGAGCCTAATGGTACACGCTTGATATAGCCACGGTGAGTGATAGTCACAACCATAGGCTCATTTGGAATAAGATCTTCTATATCAATATCATCATAATTATCTTCGATATCCGTACGGCGTTCATCTTTATAGAGTTCAAGACTCTCTGTAAATTCATCTTTGATGATACCGAGTAAAACGCTCTCGTCGCGTAAAATAGACTCAAGATATTCGATAGTTGCCATGATTTCACGAAGTTCATTTTCGATTTTTTCACGCTCTAGGCCTGTGAGTTTTCCTAGACGCATATCCACAATGCTTTGTGCTTGAATCTCAGAAAAATCAAATTTCTCAATTAAGTTCTCTTTGGCGTTTTCTATGCTCTTGCTAGCTTTGATAGTTGCAATAATCTCATCAATATGATCAAGTGCTTTTTTCAGACCCTCTAAGATATGCGCGCGTGCTTTGGCTTTTTGCAGATCAAAAATAGTACGGCGGATAATAACCGTCTTGCGGTGATTGATAAAATGATTCATCATCTCTAAAAGAGAGAAGATGCGAGGCTCTTGATTGTAAATCGAAAGCATGATGATTCCGAAGGTCGTCTCCATATTGGTTGATTTGAAGAGATTATTTAAAACGATTTCGCTGATTGCGTCGCGTTTAAGCTCGATAACAACACGGATACCCTCACGGTCAGACTCATCACGAATCTCTGAAATACCTTCAACTTGTTTATCTTTAACAAGATTGGCAATATTTTCAATAAGACGGGCTTTATTTACTATATAAGGAAGTTCATCAATGATGATGATATCTTTGTTACCTTTTTTCTCAATATGTGTCTTCGCGCGAACTTTGATGCGACCACGACCTGTTTCATAGGCATCTAAGATACCTTTTTTCCCGTAAATTGTGCCTCCCGTAGGAAAATCAGGTGCTTTGATAAATTCCATAATATCAATGAGTGAACAGTTAGGATTTTCAATAAGATGTAAAAGTCCTCGGATAACCTCTTTGGGATTATGAGGAGGGATATTTGTCGCCATACCAACTGCAATACCGCTAGAACCATTAATAAGAAGGTTTGGAACTCGCGCAGGAAGGACTGAGGGCTCTACTGTTGTACCGTCGTAGTTGTCTAGCATATCAACCGTATTTTTCTCTAAATCTTTGAGTAGATCGCCAGCGTATTTTGTCATACGCGCTTCTGTATAACGCATAGCTGCTGCATTATCACCATCAACTGAACCGAAGTTTCCTTGACCATCAACAAGAGGCATACGCATAGCAAAATCTTGTGCCATACGAACAAGTGCGTCATAAACAGAGTTATCACCGTGAGGGTGGTACTGCCCGATAACATCACCAACGATACGCGCTGATTTTTTGTATTTAGATCCTGCTGAGAGGTTGAGTTTGTCCATTGCGTATAAAATACGGCGGTGAACAGGCTTGAGCCCATCGCGAACATCAGGGAGTGCCCGACCGATGATAACACTCATCGAGTAATCAAGGTAACTCGCTTTTAAACTATCTTCAATATTTATATCTTCAATTTCGCTATTGTCTAAGAGATTGTCCATGTCTTATTTGCCTTACATGTAAAAGTAGGCAATTTTATCCAATAATGCCTTAAAGGTATCTCTAAATGTCATATAGAGCATAATCTATATTTTAAGATTTTCATAAGAATTACTAAAAGTGCGTATTTTAAAAATATAGTGCATTTTAAAAATCTTAATTGCTTAAAATATAGGCAGTTTTTTCTACAGAGTTGTATAGAAAAAGCTTATAATTTTTCATCTCAAAACTTATTTTAAGGGGAATCAATGGAAAATTTTGCTGATGTCCAGTATATACTGACCAGCTTTTTAATGCTTTTTGCGGGAGCATTGGTAATGTGGATGGCTGCTGGATTTGCTATGTTGGAGGCTGGATTAACGCGTTCTAAAAACAATGTTGTTATTCTGATAAAAAATATAGCACTCTACGCAATCGCATGTATTATGTATTATGTAGTTGGATATAACCTTATGTATGGTGATGGTGGCGCATTTATAGGAAGTATGTCATTTGCTTTAAATGGTATCTCTTATGATGATCACTCATTAATGGCAGACTTTTTCTTTCAAGTTGTTTTTGTTGCAACTGCGGCTTCTGTTATCTCTGGTGTTGTTGCTGAGCGTATGAAACTATGGCCATTTCTTATTTTTGTTGTGGTACTTACAAGTGTGATTTATCCTATTCAGGGGCATTGGTCTTGGGGTGGTTCTGAGCTTGGTGGATTTATGGCAGGCTTTAGTGACTTTGCAGGATCTACGATAGTGCACTCTGTTGGTGGATGGGCAGCACTCGCGGGTGTCTTGCTTCTTGGAGCGCGTAAGGGTAAATACTCAAAAGATGGAAAAGTTCGTCCAATTCCAGGCTCAAATATGCCTCTTGCTACCTTAGGGACATTTATCCTTTGGTTAGGTTGGTTTGGATTTAATGGTGGTTCTGTTCTTGCTATGGGGACTAAAGAGGATGTCGATTCTATCGCTTTAGTCTTTGCAGGAACAAATATGGCGGCATCTGTTGGTGCGGTTACGGCGGCTATCTTGACACAACTTATCTATAAAAAAGTGGATTTAACTATGGTGCTTAATGGTGCTTTAGGTGGTCTTGTGGCAGTTACAGCAGGACCTGATTTGGGTATGTTTGTTGCATTTATTGATGGTTTAGTAGCAGCGGTTCTTGTTGTTCTTGCAGTTCCTTTCTTTGATAAGTTAAAACTTGATGATCCTGTTGGGGCACTTTCGGTGCACCTAGTAAATGGCATCTGGGGAACACTAGCAGTTGGTATCTTTAGCGCTGATGTCAGTATCTTAGCACAGCTCAAAGGTATCCTTGTAGTTGGTGCGTTTACATTTACAACATCATTTGTTTTATGGTATATCTTGAAGATAACCATTGGTATCCGTGTTAGTGAAGAAGAAGAATATGATGGTGAAGATCAACACGAAACTGGACTTGAAGCCTACCCTGAGTTTGCTAAAAATCTGAAATAAGATTATAATTGCTTAAAACAATCATGTAAAGCATCAAGCTTGCATGAAAGAATTATTTAATATGGAGTTTAAGAATGAAAAAAATCGAAGCGGTTATTAAACCATTTAAGTTAGAAGATGTAAAAGATGCATTAGCAGAGATGGGTATTACTGGTATGACAGTGAGTGAAGTCAAAGGATATGGTCGTCAAAAAGGTCACAGTGAGCTTTATCGTGGCGCTGAGTATGTTGTTGATTTTCTTCCAAAAGTAAAAATGGAGATGGTTGTTGATGATGAGCAAGTAGATTCTGTTGTTGAAACTGTTGTCGAAGCAGCTCGAACTGGGAAGATTGGTGACGGTAAGATATTTGTCAGCGATATTGATAAAATTATCCGTATTCGTACTGGTGAAACCGATACAGAAGCTATATAACACAATTTCCTCTCCCTACCTCTGATAAATTGATTAAATTTTAATCAATTTATCAGCTGCAATTTTTTCATATTATGATAGGATTTTTCAAAATTTTACTTTTATGGAGTGTTTTCTTATGAATCCCACAGATATGTCGTATGTGATTGACACCTTTTTTACTCTCTTTTCCATGACCTTAATTATCTTTATGGTTCCAGGTTTTGCGATGCTAGAAGCAGGTTTAGTGCGTACTAAAAATGTTACCGCCGTTCTTACTATCAATGTAATGATTTATGTTGTTGCCTCAATGGCATTTTTTCTTATAGGCTATAGCCTTGCTTTTGGCGCTTGGGAAAATGACTCTATGAGCATTTGGGCTGCCTTTTTATTCCAGATGGCTTTTGTGGGTAAAACTATCAATATTATGAGTGGGGGTGTGAGTGAGCGTGTGCGTATTATTCCACTGACTATTTTTGCAGTGATTATGGGTGGACTTATTTATCCCACAGTTGTCAATGTCTCTTGGGGAGTTGACTTTTTAAACGGTACTTTTTTAGATCTCAACATGTATGATTTAGCAGGCTCTACTGTCATTCACTCTACGGGTGGTTGGGCGCTTTTAGCAGCGATTCTTATTATGGGTTCACGCCGTGGGCGTTATAATAACGGAAAAATAAAAGTTATTCCCGCTTCAAATATCCCTCTTGTCGTCCTTGGTGGTTTTTTACTCTGGATTGGTTGGTTTGGCTTTAACGGTGGTTCTGTTGGCTCTATCGCTTCAAAAGAGAGTGCGGACGCAGTCGCGCTGACTATTCTCAATACCAATACAGCAGGACTTGCAGGCGGTATTATCGCTGGTGTTATTATGTATTTTCGTTATAAACTTTTTGATATTACGATGATTATTAATGGAGCGCTTGGCGGATTGGTGGCTATCACTGCAGGACCTGACTTATATGATATTTACACGCCTATCACTATTGGTCTTATTGCTGGTCTTTTGGTTGTCTTGGCTGTTCCACTTTTTGATAAATTGAAACTTGATGATCCTGTTGGAGCACTCTCTGTTCACTTAGTCAATGGTATTTGGGGAACTTTAGCCGTGGGAATATTTGCAGGTAATGGGGATGATATAACTATTCTAGGACAGCTTAAGGGCATTATCGTTATCGCCGTTTTTGCCTTTGTTTCTTCATACATTGTCCTTAAAACTATCAATATGATTTCACCATTTAGAGCCGAAGATGATGATCAACTTCAAGGTATGGATGTGAGCGAATGTGGCGTGGAAGCTTATCCAGAATTTAAACGCTCTATCTAAGTGTCCTTGCATGTAAAAGTATTAGTACAACTTATGTTACAATACTTACATGTAAGCCAAGGAGGCTCTTATGTGCATCCCTCATTCAAGCAGTTCACATTCAGTTTCAACTCCTGTTCGTGAAAGAAAAACACCAAAAAACAGATAAACTTCAATAAAGATGCCTTAGAAAAAGGCGACCCCGATTTTGTAGATGAGCGTAAATCTGCCTACATCCCTCAAAAGAAAAAATCTTTTTTTGGTAATCTTTTTTAGAGTAAGCAAAACCTATTACATGTAAGGCTATAATGTCATAAATTAATTAATTAATAAGAGAATTTATGAGCATATACAGAGAATATGATATCCGTGGTATCTATGAAGAAGAGTTACATGAGCAGAGCGTTACCAAGATAGGTTATGTGCTTGCTATGAATATCTGTGGAAAATATGTGGCAGTGGGTTATGATGCAAGATCGCATTCGTCTATCTTGTTTGAGTACCTTGTTGCAGGTTTAAATGCTGGGGGGAAGATAGTTTTAAATATGGGTCTTGTGCCTACTCCTGTAAACTATTTTGCTTCGTATCAGGCTTTTGATGGTATCGAGGCTTCGGCTTCTGTGATGATTACAGGCTCGCATAATCCTAGCGAATATAACGGCTTTAAGATGACCGTCGATAAGGCGCCTTTTTTTGGTGAAGATATCTACGCAATGGGGCGACGCATTGAGGGCATGAGTATGCCTGAAAAAGTTGAGCGTCAAGTTATCAGCATCAATGCCAAAGAGCGTTATATCGACTATATGGTAGAGAATTTTTCACACCTTAAGGGTATGAAAGAGCGTATCATTTATGATTGTGGCAATGGTGTTGGTGGGGTTGTTTTACCTGAAATCTTTGAGCGATTAGGCTTACATGTAAAGGGTATCTACGTTGAACCAGATGGCACATTTCCAAACCACCACCCCGACCCTTCAGTAGAAAGAAACCTTGCAGATGTGAAAGTTTTACTTGAAAAAGAGGGTGATATCGCCTTTGCTTATGATGGAGACGCTGATCGTATCGCGGTACTGACGCATAAGAACAATATCAAGGGCGATATGATGGCGCTCTTGTATGCTATGAGGATGGATAAGCCGACTATTATCGGTGAGGTGAAGTGCTCACAAGTGATGTATGATGAGCTAGAGCGTCGCGGTTGTAAAACTGTGATGTACAAGACAGGACATAGCAACTTAAAAGTGAAGATGAAAGAGATAGGGGCAGATTTGGCGGCTGAGGTGAGCGGTCATATCTTCTTTAAAGAGCGTTATTTTGGTTATGATGATGCCATTTATGCGACACTTCGTATGCTTGAGCTTGTGCATGATGGGATAGATTTAGATGCCGAACTTGCGAAACTGCCACAGGTTTACTCTACTGAAGAGATAAAGGTAGAGACAACAGAGCAGGAGAAATTTAAACTCATAGAAGCGCTTAAAGCCTTGCTAGAAAATCCTCCGAGTGACTTTCCTGAGATTAAAAAGATTATAGATATTGACGGTGTGCGTGTGATTTTTGAGCAAGGGTGGGGCTTAGTACGCGCGAGCAATACCACCCCTATTTTAGTAACCCGTTTTGAATCAACAGATGCAAGAATGGCAAAGGTATATGAAGCAAAACTCAATGCTTTAATTGCCACAGCAAAAGAAAACTTAGGAATTGAATTTAAATAACTACGCTAATTATAGCAATGTTGTTTTGTTTCTAGTCAGACTATTTTATGAGGAGCATAGCCTTAGCTACGCGACGATTAAAATCGTTTGACTAGGAGCAAAAGAACAAGATAGAATGCTTAGTTATTTAAATTCAATTCCT
>CAMZLS010000020.1 GCA_947311765.1 uncultured Helicobacteraceae bacterium | reverse complement strand
TTAAAATAGTTATAGTTATAACCCGACCCCTTTTCCTCGACCCCTTTTCCCTTTCCGCTGGAGTGTCTAGGGTTTTTAGAGGTGCCCATAAGTTAGAATTTTTATCCGAGTATTTTGTATTTTAGTTGATATGTATCAAGCCTAGATCAATTTAGAAGATAGTGGATGATTGGAAGATATGAGCTTTTTAAAATATTATTGTATTTTCTAATTTCAGCTACCTCATCGTACCAAAAAGAGGGAAGGTGATGAAATTCATCATCGGTAAAATAGACATTAACGAGGCTCTTTTCATCTACAGAATCTTTGAGATACGCTTGCATCACAGCACTATCCATATAATTTTCCCCAGAGCTATTGTTATCACCATGAACAATAATATGCAAACGTCGAAAAGAGACACCCTCATACTGTGAAGCCAAAAAAACATCCCAATTTGAAATATAATTTTCAAAAATAACAAAATCATCAGAAGAGGAGCGTACTATATCTTCTTTGATAACAAAAGAGATATTGAGCATCACTTTTTTTACTTTTTCGTATGATTTTGCATATGCCGTAATCTCTTCATAATAATTAAACATATCTTCACCATTGGCAAGCTCATCAAAGGCCAAAGCTTCATCAAAAAAGATGCCATCTATATCAAAATTATTTACAAAATCATCTATTTCTGCTTTGAGGATAGCAATATCATGCGGTACTTTTGGATCCTCTTCGCTTACAGTAAGTCCTGTTGCAACATACGCTAAAACAGTAGCTCCAGAAGAATGAAGCTTATTTATACCATCAATAAAGTCCGCTTTTGTATCTTCAGAAGAGTTCACGCCAACGACAACAACCATAGGCATAAACTTCGCTGCATCTGCTACTGCATCCCACATATTTCCTATACCCACTT
Source organism: uncultured Helicobacteraceae bacterium (assembly GCA_947311765.1). Lineage (GTDB taxonomy): Bacteria > Campylobacterota > Campylobacteria > Campylobacterales > Sulfurimonadaceae > S010-53. The sequence goes on along the minus strand of CAMZLS010000020.1, from coordinate 9,895 downwards.
GAGTATCAGTAGGATAACTGTAAAGCGGAATAGTCATGCCTATGAGTTTATCATTGAGCTCTGCATGAAGTACGCTTACATGTAAGAGAAAAGATAGTAAAAAAGTATATTTATAAATCATTTTTATACTATAACCATAAAATGTAAACAATCAAACTTGGTAGGAGGGGTCGTAGGAGGGTAGGAGGGGTCGGGTTATAACTATAACTATTTTAACTCGCTCCCATACTTTGCGTGGGAATATAGGAGTACTGTAAACTTCGGAAAACTCCAAAAAAGAATGGTGTTTGCTTAAAAAAGGCAAACTAAAAAATGGATGAGCGATGACATTAAATAAATATATTTCAAAAGCACTTATAGATAATAAATTATCAAGAAAACTATCATATCGAGTTGATGAAGAAACTTCTCTAAATTTCTCCAAACCAGAACTCTAAAGTCGCTTTTACTATGTAATTTTCTTCATAATAAAAGCGACGATCCCACTCTACGATTGGTTCTATTTCATAGAAGAGCCACTTACGGAAGAATTGCTCTTTCCAGACTACACCTACCTTGTAATTATCAATACCAGAGTGCTCATACCCATCAGGAATATAATCTGGATGATTTCTAAAGTATTCGCTATCCCCAGAAACCGCAATATAATTATTGAAACCTACTTTATATTTTAAAGTATTAAAATAGGATATTTGTGCAAAATAACGCTGACCAAATTTTTGCGTCTCAGTTTCACGTTTTAAAAAAAGTCGCACCATCTCACTTGAGGAAATTCGTCTATCAAAATACATTCTTGTCTCTTCTTTAAACTCATCTTCAACAGAATATTGTACCCTCCAAACAGGGCGTAAGCGCCAATCATGAAAGTCAAATGGGTATTGCAATTGTGCGCGAACAAAGAGATTTATACCTGTAATTCCAGCCGTGAAATCTGTTTCAAGACCATTAACAAATTCAGGTATAAAATACTTCATCCCCAGGCTTGGATCATTTGCTTCAGGATTAGGCACCTTATCGCTTAAGTCTGCATCAACATCTTCGCCTATAAAAAGCTTTAAAGAGTCTTGAGTATGAGGAAGGTTCAGGTTAAAACTAAAAGATGCTTCCCATCTATTGCCATCATTTTGATTAAATTCAGGTCCAAGACGAACACGAAGATAACTTTCATTATTTGCATTTAAAAATGTCTCATCTTTAAAAAAGTCACCAAAATAGTTTGACATTGAGGTTGAAACACCCAGTTCTTCATTTTTTTTTGTTTCAGCTTCTGTGGTGGTTTTATTATCGTCATCTTTTATGGCATGCATCCAGTCGGTTACTTGCTTGTCTGCATTGCTTGAGACTACTTTCACCTTGTGAGTTACATACTCATGTACACTATCTAAACCCTCAGTGAAGCTATCTATATACATCTTTTGCGATGTGTTTGTCTCATTCGTAGTATTACCCTCACCATAAAGCATAAGGCTAAAACAATAAAGAAGTAACAATCGCATTATTATGAGACTTTTTTAAACACAAGTAATACTTTATCATTTTTATCATAAAGAGAGATATTGCGTTTTTCCACAAACTGTAAGTGTCTCTGTTTTTTAAAAAAAGAGAGTGGGTGAAAATATTGGGTAATAATATCACTCTCTTTAGAGAATAATCCATCTCTTCTTTTTTCAAAAAGAGTGAATTTTGTATGAAGCAGAGGGGATTCAAAGATGGCATCTACACCTAAAAAAAGATTTTCATCTTGAGTAAGCATAACACCCTCAGCTACATTTGAAAAGCCGTGCAATGTGTTGATATCGGCTATAAAAATGCCATCTTCATTTAAAATTCTGCTTACATGTAAGAAAAAATTGTCCAAAGAGTCCTCATCTAAAAAATTTAAAACATCAAAAACAGCTAGGGCAATATCAAAAGTTTCATCCACATCGCTAATATTTTTACATGTAACATCAAGTCCATTGTCCTTGGCTGCATTTACCATCACTTCACTAAGATCAATACCTTTACATGTAAGATGTGAAAGTTTTTGCATCAAAAGACCTCGTCCACAACCAATGTCGAGTAATTTCGTAACACTATAATTTTTTATTAAATCTACATATATCTGATGTAAATCTTGCGTTGATTGCTCTATTTCTAGCAAATGTTCTATCTTTGCATATAATTCTAATCCCATTGAATCCCCATTTTGATGAAAGATATTGTATCCTTTTATATCAATTTAAAGCAAATTTGCCTTATGCTTACATATCATAATTATTAAAGTGAGATAAAATGACTGCAAACAATCAAAAAGCCATAGAGCTTATAGCACAATCGCAAGAACTTCTTCGTAAAGCTGATAAGGATCTTCTTGCAACTGATGAACAAGCTTGTGAAAATGTAGAAAAATACGTTCAACTACGTGAAGCTATTCTTCAGAAGAGTATTTCTGAATTTGATGAAGTCTATCAAAAAATTCGCAACTGCTCTTTTCAAGACTCAAAAATCACTCATAGCAACAAAGAGTTAGAAGATATCAAAGAGCATTTTTTCAAAGAAGCTCCCGAGATAGAACCTCTTGATATTCCACATATCTCCACGGCAGGTTTTTCATCATTAATTGTAGGACTTTTTTGGGGCACATTGACCTTTGCTATTTTTATAGCTGTTGCTATATTTATGACAGAATCAAAAATCCATTTTGATGTCATGCCAACACTACAGCAGGTGGAACCACTCTTGAAACTGTATGCAAGCATCATTATGCCTTCAAATCCAACTGTGACAAATGGCTTCTTATTTATAATGGCTGTTTCAGTTTTTATAGGCTTTATCTTCGCTCTAATGCGCTATCATAAACGCTCAAAACACAATTTACATGTAGCCAAAAAGGTACATGAAGTAGCCCAGAAACAAAAAGTACAAAAAGATATTCAAAACACTAAGATCATGACCTTATGTGAATATACACAAAAACTTGATACTATCGTTTATACCTTGCATGTTTATCTTGACGAGTACAATGCCATCTTGCATCGAATTTTACATACTGAAGGTGATGATTTTGAGTCATATAGACTTCTTTCTCGTAAAAAAGTCGAAACAGCTGCTATTTTGTATGGGGTTATAATAAGAATTATGAATACAGATATAGTCACAGCAGATGGCACGCTCAATCCACTCAGTCGCCATGCTTTAATCCTAGCGCAAGAGCGTTTAGAAGAGCTTAGCTATGGTGAACTTAGTTATCGAGAAGAGACTCCTTATGTAGATTCTGAAACTATTAATCCCGTCACTGAGGAAATCGATAAAGATACGGAAATTGAAGAAACTGAAGCTATTTCTGAAGAAACTGAAGATGAAAATAAAATTCAAGAGAGTGAAAACACAAAAACCGTAAAAGATGCTAAAGAAGATGCTAAAGAAGACGCTTTAGTAGAAATTCTCCTAGATAAAAAGAAAGAAGATTAGTGCCTTATTTGGCACTAATAACTCTATTTATCTTTTCATAAATATCTAAAACCTCACCTTTCTTTTCAAAAAAGCTATTTTTATTTGCAATAAGATAGGTTGTTGATTCCATAATCTCTTCTACTACCTCAAGACCATTTTGCCTCATTGTTGTACCAGTTTCTACAATATCTACAATCACATCCGAAAGCCCTACAAGAGGAGCTAACTCGATAGAGCCGTATAACTTAATAATATCCGCGGCAACTGCGCGTTCGGCAAAATAGCGTTTTGAGATATTGACCATTTTTGTTGCGACTTTAATCTCAGGCTTGGAGAGATCGAGCTTTTCACCCTTACGCATCCCGATAGCCACCTTACAGCGTCCACGTTGCAAGTCCAAAAGACGGATAACATCTAAACCCTGCTCCTCTATGGTATCAAGCCCTACAACACCAATATCGGCTGCTTGATGATAGACATAGGTTGCTACATCTTGATTACGAACAAGAAGGAACTTAAAATCTGCTGTCTCTAAGATAAGCTTTCTATCATCAAATACAAAAGTATCTCCAAATATCGTCTCAAAAATCGCCAAAGTATCTTCGGCTATTCGCCCCTTTGGTAATGCTACTGTTAACATAGTCCACCTTTTTTTATAATTATCTGCATACCGCGAAAAAGAAGCGACTTGTCTATACTTGCTTCAGGAAATATCGTATGCAATTTTTCTGCGTCCCCACCTGTTAAAACAATAGGCATCTCATGGCGTATCACCTCAGCTCTTAGCGGAGCTAAAAAACCATAAGTAATTGCATCTTGGGAATTTTTCGGCATTTTATCCAAATCTAAATCAAAGTTAAATGAGTACGCTAATTTAGAGGAGAGTTTCGCGTAGGATTTATTCATCATTGAGGCCCCGGGGGTGATAAATCCACCTTGGTGTTTACCATCTTTTACAATATCCACAGTAATAGCACTCCCAGCGTCAATAATAAGAGCATTTTGCACCGCTTCACATGCCATAATACGATCAATTCCCATAGTTTCATAATACTTATCCCAGCTTACATGTAAGGATATATCTATCCAATTGTCCAAGGCTTTCAAAGACTCTTGCAGCTGAGAATTTACATTAATATAATAGACTTTTTGCTTACATGTAAGAGGATTATAGCTTTTGACATCTTCACGATAATCTCTCTCTCCATCATAAAAATGATACGAGGTGTTGCCGATATCACATAATAACATTAGCCTATATCTCCTTTGCCATAGGATGGCATGATTGGACTGTCTCTTTGAGATTTTGTTTTTGTATATGGGTATAAATCTGCGTGGTATTGAGCGAGGCGTGACCTAAAAGCTCTTGAACAACTCTCAAATCAGCACCACCAATAATAAGTGCCGTTGCATAAGAGTGACGCAATACATGGGGTGAAACAGCTAAATATTTTTGTGTAATCTTAAAAGCAGAGATACGACTAAGTGGTTTGCCCAAATAATTCAACCACACATATTCATGCTCAAAAGGTAGAGCTTTTATATACTTATCTAAGGCTTCCAATGCCGTAGATGCTATCGGAATGAGACGCTCTTTTTCCCCTTTTCCATGCCTTACATGTAACCAAGAATTTTCTAAATCATTACGCTTCATATCGAGCAGTTCACTGATGCGAAGTCCCGAAGCATATAAAAACAAAATAAGTGCATAATCACGCAAACCTAGCCAAGTGTGCGTATCTACAAGAGTTAATCCTCTATGTAACTCTGCGTGAGAGAGGAATTTTGGTAAGGTTTTGGGAAGTTTTGAAAGTTCAAAATTACACTCTGTCTCTAAAAAGTGACTCTTATAACAAAATTCAAAAAAAGCGTTGATGGATGAGAGTTTTCTATTGAGTGTATGGCGATTTTCTATACCACTGAGAAGTTGGAGAACTTCTAGGGAGTCTAGTTTGATTAAAGCTTTCTCAGCCTTCAACTCTAGTGCATTAAGGTCACTGCCATAAGCCTCAATGGTTCTTTTACTCAAGGCTTTTGTAACCGTTATATACTCTATAAAAGCTTCAAGCGCCCCAGACATTACTTAATAACATCTATGTAGGCATCATCAAAATAGAAAGATTTATCTGAAACAAAGACATAGCCATCTTTGATATCAACTTCATAGACTTTATAATTTTGCAGATCTTTATCTATCTCTATTAAAAAGCCTTGTTTCTCAAGAAGATATATCTTCTCTTTAGCGACTATCATCCCTAAAAAGTGTGCAAAAGGAAATTTCTTTTTTGCTTTGAGCTGCAGAGATGGCGTGAGTGAATAGATTTCACCCTGCTTTGTACTGAGCCACACACCCTCATCATTGAAAATAATATCACGAAGTTCATAAGATTGACGCATCTCTTTATCACCCAAAGAGAGGAGTCTGTAACTTGTTGCTGCGAACATATTATTGTTTATAACATTGAAGTATATAATATTGTTAAAATGATCTTCAGAACTTACTATCATAGAGCGTAAAAGTTTTTTACTCTCAGAGCTGATAATATCGATCTTGCCATCAAGTGTGAGAAAAAGCACTAGCTCATTTAAAAAATAGGGATTGACTATATTTGAATCAACTGCACTAGGAGGTGTTCCCTGAGCCTTAAAAATCAGCTCTTTAAATTTGATAGAGTAGAGTGCTTTATCATTATTTGCAAAAAGAACTGCTAGGGTGTCATCTTGGACACTCGCCCCAGCAATAGTTTTTTTGAGTTCAAATTTTTCTTGCTTCAGAGGCGTGTTTTCATCAATAAGAAGAAGATCACCGTTGATTTTTGATGCGATAATCCAACCACCACTTTGAGAAACAAAGCGATAATCTTCAGGAAGGCTCACCTCAGAAATACCTTTCTTAGTAATAATCTCGCCATTTTCTAAAACAGCACCATCATAATTGCGATCAACGATAGGGCTTTGTAAGTGCCCATTAATATCCCAATCATAGGTTTCAACCTTAGGTTCATAATACTCTTTTGTACTACAACCGCTAAAAATTGCTAGTGCAAGGGTAGCACTAAGAAGAAGATTTCTCCACTGCACTCCTACTTCACCCCATAATGTAATAAAGGTTGTGAATAACGATATAGTGGCGACTCTTTTGGTATTGAGCGAAGTTTTTCATGTGCTTCATCAACACGATTGTCTTGAATCAATAAAACCCCAAGTTCAAAAAGAGCAAGCTCTTTATAAATCGCCTTAGGCTTCATACTATACGCTTCAAGCGCCTTTATATCTTTGTTTAAAACCGCACTTTGATACTCCGCTATATCCCCAACAGCTATCGCTTTTGAGCCACTAAGCGATGCAAGTGCTTTAGCATCACTACTTTTAAGCGCCTGTGAAAGCTGCCACGCATCAAATAAATCAGGATTTAACGCTTTAAGCTCACGCTGTGCATCTTGATTGCTAGCATCTTTTTGTAAAGACGCTAAGACACTATTTGCACGCTCAATATTTGAACGAACATTCATGTCATAAATAGCATTGGCAACAATACCAAGAACAAGGACTACAACACAACTAATAAGCATTGTCTTATATTTTTTTACAAAGCGTTCTGTTATGACTGCATTTTCAAAAAATTTCTCTTCAGAGCTTAACTCTTCTTTAACCATCTCGACATTCTCTTTAAGACTCAAAATAGCTCCTATACATTTAAAGTAAGAAATAATAGCAGATGAGTTGTTAAATATCTCTTTGATACAATTATGCTAGACTTATAGACTATAATTTTATAGTAAATACATTATAAAGATGCTCTTATGTTAGATTTTGAACTTTTATATAAACAGACTAAAGACTTAAATATTCTTTTTGTAGAAGATTATATCCCCTTGCGCGAGAAAATTGTAGAGATACTTGGAGATTTTTTTAAAATTGTTGTTGAAGCAAATGACGGAGAAGAAGGCTTAGAGGCTTATATCGCATTTGAAAAAGAGCATCAAAAACCTTTTGATATTGTCATTACAGATATAAGAATGCCTAGACGCGATGGTATCTCTTTGGCAAAAGCCATCCAAAAGATTCATGCAAATCAGATTATTGTTGTTCTTTCGGCTCATCAAGAGGTTGATTACTTAATGCAATTGATAAATATTGGCATCGCTCAATTTATCCCAAAACCTGTGGAGCCTGAAAAACTTCTTGAAGTCATGAATCAAGTTTCTAAAAAGAGACAAACTCCTAAACTAGATGATGTTAATTCAGACCTTGTCATCTTGGATACAAATTTAATATGGAATAAAGAGCTCACTCAGCTCACTTATAATTCCAGATATCTTGATTTAACAAAAAATGAACTTCTTGTTATGAAACTACTTATAGGAAAAATAGAGTATGTCTGTTCTATTGAAGATATCATACAATACTTTTACAGTGAAAACATTCAAACAAGTAATGAAAGCATACGCAACATGATGTCTCGTCTCAGAAGAAAACTTCCTAAAGATGTTATCTCAAACATTTATGGTCTTGGCTATAAGCTGTCAAGGTTAAACTAAAGTATGATATTTTTCTCGTCCTTACGTCAAAAACTTTTCATACTTTTAAGTATTAGTTTTCTTCTTATACTCATTATAAATTTTTATTTTGATAGTATGAATATAGAAGTGCGTACATTATTTCTCACTCTCTTAAGCGTACTTAGCTCTTTTTTCATTGCTCAAAATATCGCTAAACCTTTAGAAGGCATCATAGCTAAACTACAACGCACCCCACCCTATGAAAAACTCTCCTTTGACAAACAAGCACAAAAAGAGTATCAGTACCTAATCGAAGCCATTGAATTTAAGCATAACTCACTGTATGAGATCAATATGCATCTTGAAGATGAAATTGCAACTAAAACTTTGGAGCTTAAAAATCTAAATAGCTCCCTTGAAGAGCGTGTAGAAGAAGCTATACTTGATATACAGCAAAAAGAGAAACTCTTAAAACAGCAGTCTCGTCATGCTCAAATGGGTGAGATGATTGCAATGATTGCTCATCAATGGAGACAACCACTCAGTGCAATATCTGCTACTGCTTTTTCTATCATAGTTAAATCTAAGAGAAAAAAATTCGACCTCTCAAGCCCTGAGTCACAGGATAAACATCTTCAATATTTAGAAAAAAACTTAGAAAGTATCCAAGGTTATGTGCAGTTTCTCTCTCAAACTATTAATGATTTTAGAAACTTTTTTAAGCCTGAGAAACTTCGAGAGCACTCTCTTGTCAATCACTTAGTTGGCAATGCTCTACAAATCATCAAAGTTCCTATAAATAACAATAACATTGAGATAAAGACAAAACTTGACTCCGTCCAAGCAGTAAAACTTTTTAAAAATGAGATTACTCAAGCAATTTTAAATATCTTAAAAAATTCTGAAGATAATTTTATTGAAAAAAAGGTCTCAGGCGGAGAGATACATATCACTACTTATGATCAAGAAAAAGAGATTATCCTAGAGATATGTGATAATGGTGGTGGAATTAATGAAGATATTATTGAAAATATATTTGACCCCTATTTTAGTACAAAAAAAGAAAAAAATGGCTCAGGATTAGGGCTTTATATGTCCAAAGTTATCATTGAAGAGCATAACCACGGAAAGCTTCAAGTTGAAAATCGAGACGGTGGAGTATGTTTTATAATCACTTTTAACCTATAGAGTATTAAACTTTCGTTACAATCTTACTCAATAAAAAAATAAGGCGAATAATGCAAGTAGATGACACACTTTTAAGTAAACTCGAAAAATTATCTTATCTCAAAGTTTCAGATGATAAGCGCAGTGAGATTATCGCTCAGCTAGATGAGATGATTGCCTTTGTTGATAATCTCAGCGAACTTAACACTGATGGAGTCAGTGATAATTTTGCAATGACAGACGCAAGTACAACCCTAAGAGATGACACCCCCTCTTGCAATACTCAAATAAACGATGATATCATCACTCATGCTCCACGTAGTGCTGATCACTTCTTTATCGTTGACAAAATTATTGAGTAGAAATGCTACAGATATATGGCATAAAAAATTGCGATAGTGTCAAAAAAGCACTAAAGTTTTTTAAAGAGCATGATGTTGCGTATGAGCTTATTGATTTTAAGACTACTCCTGTTACATGCAAGAAGATATCCTCGTGGCTTAAGTCTGTAGAGATGGAAGTTCTACTTAATAGCCGCGGAACAACATACCGCACCTTAAAGATAAAAGAGCTCAACTTAGATGATAATGCTAAAAAAGAGTATCTTTGTGAGCACAATATGCTTATCAAACGTCCCGTAGTCGAATATAAAAAGCAAGTTTTAGTCGGCTTCAACCTAGAAAAATATGAAGGAGTCTTTTTATGAGTCAAGTCTTAGATATACAAAAATTACTTAAAAGTGTTGTTGCCTATAAGGCATCAGACCTGCACCTAGTATCACGCTCAGAACC
>CAMZLS010000019.1 GCA_947311765.1 uncultured Helicobacteraceae bacterium | reverse complement strand
TTATAGTATCGTAAACATAACTAAGTTTACTTGCAGCTTCATCTCCGCCGATAAGTCTATCGATATCAGCTTCACAAGTAATCGGATCACTAAACTTAGGTCCCTCTCCTTTAACAAACGATAAATCCATGCCCATTTCATCAGGGATAACCAAGATATCGCTAAATAAAATCGCAGCATCGACTCCTACAATATCTATAGGTTGCAGAGTGACCTCACAAGCTTTTTCAGGATCATGACAAAGGTTTAAGAAGTTACCAGCTTCAGCGCGAACAGCCATATATTCAGGAAGATAGCGACCTGCTTGCCTCATCATCCACACAGGAGTGTACGGGGTCTCTTTACCAAAACATGCATCTACAAATATTTTACTCAATTATAATCCTTTTTAATGTTTTCCGACTTTACCTAAAAAGTAAAGACCTACTGCGACTGCAAAAATAGAGAGCGCAAAATAGAGCATATCTAAGGCTCCGTTGTACTCAGTATAACCAACTTTTTGAAAAAAGCCAACAACTAAAACCATCACAATGACTTTTGAAAGTTTATCTTTGAGTTGATCGAGCGAGTGAATTGCCAATATCTTATTTTCTGAGCCCTCTTCGTCCTTGGCAACATCTATATCGGAGATAAAAAGCTCGTAAAGTCCAAAAGAGAAGATAAGCATAACAACACCGATAAGATACAGATCAACTGCACCGATAATTCCTCCGACGATATTTTCATGAAAATGATCAGGATGTGCATGTGTTAGATAGGTATTGAGAACATATGAGGCAGTTGAAAAAATATCAACACTTGCGACGATAAAAAGAACAACTGCGCCCATCAATCCAAATATAACAGCCAAGATAACAATAAAGCGTGAACTCCACAGACTGCTTTCAAATATCTTTTCCAACATTTATAATCTTTCTTCCATTTCTATCCATTTTTGAGCAATTCTGACCGCATTTGTAGCTGCACCAACTCTTAAGTTATCAGCAACAACCCATAAATGAAGCATATTATCACGATACAAATCTTTACGAATGCGTCCTATAAAAGTCTCATTTTGATCAACACAGCCTGCTGGCATTGGGTATTCGTTTTGGCTAGGGTTATCAATGATGATGATATTTGGAGCTTTACGAAGAAGTTCACGCGCTTCATTTGCATCTACATCGCTATCAAAAGTTAAGCTCAAAGATTCTGAGTGACCACGCAAAACGGGAACACGCACACAAGTTGCACTGAGTTCTACATCTTTATGAAGAATTTTTTTGGTCTCATTTACCATTTTTATCTCTTCTTTTGTGTAATCATTTTCTAAAAAAACATCGATCTGAGGAATAAGATTTAAGGCAATTTGATGATTAAAGCTTTTATGCTCACTCTCGCTAAGTTTAAAAGCGAAGAAATCTTGCATCTGAGTGACAAGCTCCTCCATTGCTGTTTTTCCAGCTCCTGAAGTTGCTTGATAGGTACTTGCATCCACACGGATTAAATCATAAGCATCATCAAGAGGTTTGAGCGCTTGAAGCATTTGAATAGTCGAACAGTTAGGGTTTGCGATAATACCTGTCTGTCTCCATAAGGCGATATCTTCAGGATTCACTTCGGGAACAACTAAAGGCACATTTTCATCCATACGGAAATGGCTTGTATTATCAATCACTACCGCGCCTGCCTTTACGGCAAAAGGAGCGTATTTAGCCGACACCGAACCACCTGCACTAAAAAGAGCTATCTCTATATCCTCTTCATCAAAAATAGTCTCCGTAAGCTCTTGAATAATTATCTCTTTCGCATTAAATTCAACACTATTGCCAGCGCTACGCTTACTGGCAAGTAGCACAAGTTTAGCAAGTGGAAAATCTATCTCCTCAATTACACGCAATATCTCTTCGCCTACCGCGCCACTAGCGCCAACAACTGCAAGATTGTATTTTTTCATCTATCTTTCTCCTTTTAAATTATAAAGTTTTATTTTTTTACTAAGTACATTTTTACTCATACCAAGCATCTGGGCACTCTCATCTAAATCATACTTACATGTAAGCAATATCTCTTCTATGAGTTCCGCTTCCATATTGGCAATAGAGCGTTTTTGCTTAAATCCTCGACTCTCCAAAAAGAGTGCTTCTGGCTCTATTATCTCGCCATCGCTGAGTATTGTTGCGCGCTCCACTACAGAGATAAGCTCTCTGATATTTCCGGGCCATTTATATGCTAAAAGCGCTTCTTTCGCCTTGTCAGAAAACATTTTCTCTTTAAATCCATACTGTTTGCAACTATTTTGCAAGCTTGCAATAGCGATGGGAAGTATCTCTTCTTTACGCTCTCGTAAGGCTGGAATGTGAAGAGGAATGGTGCTAAGCCTATAATACAAATCTTCTCGAAACTCACAATTGTTTATCTTCTCTTGCAAATTGGCATTTGTAGCAGAAACGATTCGGATATCTATTTTGATCACTTTTTGCGAGCCTAGTCGTCTTATCTCTCGCTCTTGAATAGCACGCAGAAGTTTTGCCTGAACACCAAAAGGCATCTCCCCAATCTCATCTAAAAAGATAGTCCCGCCTTGCGCGCTTTCAAATTGTCCAATTTTTGTCTCAACAGCATCTGTAAAAGCACCTTTTTCAAAACCAAAAAGCTCACTCTCTATGAGGTTATCAGGAATGGCTGCCATATTTATCGCTATAAAAGGTTTTTTGGCGCGTGGTGAGTTATCGTGAATGTATTGAGCAAAAACCTCTTTCCCAACACCACTTTCACCAAGAAGCATGATACTTGCATCTGTTTTAGCTGCCTTATCGGCTATATGCAAGAGCTTATCAAGTGCTTGCGATGAGGCTAAAAATCCACTTTTTTTCTTTTTTAGAGTGGCTTTTTTGGCTGTTTTAACGGTTTTTTGCACCTTATCAGAGCGTTTTATCGCTGTTACTAAGGTCTCTATCTCAAAAGGTTTTAGCAGAAAATCTTTTACGCCAAGTTGGATAGATTCGATAGCACGCTGGAGCGTAGCATTACCAGTAATCAAAATTACTTCAAATCGACCATTAAGAGTTTTAACAAACTCTATCCCGTCCATACCTGGCATATTGATATCGCTGATAATGAGTTCAAAGCTATCATCAAGCTTTTTCAGGGCATCTTTGGCGTTTTTAAAGCTAATAACCTCAAACTCATTATACTCAGCCATTGCGATCTCTAGTGATTTACGCATATTTATATCGTCTTCAACTATCGCAATTTTCATCAATACCCTTTCTTATTTAATGAGGGCGATTTTAGCTAAATTGCCTTTAAAATCGACTTTGAGAGACTAAGCAGAGCATGACAATCCATAAGCCTTTACATGTAAGAACTTATTTTTAGAGGTGCTCTTAAGTTATTCCCCCATTTTTAAATTTTTAACTTTTGCTCAGGGTGTCTTATGGTGCGTAAGGTCAGCTATAAGGACTTTATCTTATAATTGTACTAACAAATAAAAGGTATTTTATGAAACTAGATAGTCAAAAAATTAATCAAATTAATAAAAGTAAACTTTCAATTTTTAAGACTGATACAGAGTTGGCATTTTTTTTGGCAAAAAAAGACAAAATAGACTTTGTTTACAATACCTCTGCATTAGAGGGTAACGCTATGACATACCCTGAAGTGCAAACTCTTTTAGAGGGAGTAACAGTAGGTGGACACAAATTAAGTGATGAGCAACAAATACTTAATCAAAATAAAAGTGTTAATTATTTATTTGAACTCATCGAGACTAAATCATTTAAGCTTAATATAGACACCTTTACTTCATTGCACGCATTTGTGGCTAAAGAAGAGGCTTTAAAGTGGGGAGTGTTTAGAAAGAGTCCGGTAAATATAGGAGGTTCTGAATATGAAGTACCTCATGCAGACATACTAGAAGCACTCTTTAGTGAGGGTATAGAAGAGATCAAAAAGATTAGTCATCCAATAATAAGAGCTATCACCATGTTTCTTTTTGGTGCCAAGTGCCAATTCTTTTATGATGGGAACAAAAGAACATCAAGACTTATGATGAATGGTATTCTTATTGAGGGTGGTTATCCTATCTTGAATATCAAAGCTAAGGATAAATTAGAGTTTAACAGTATGATGATTAAGTTTTATGATGGTGATGATATTGTTTCAAGTATTGAGTATTTGATGGAATATTATATTAAGCAAAATAAGAAATTTGGGGATATTAAAAAAGAGGGTCAAGTAGAGAGTGTAAACCTAACTGTGTAAACCCACCTCTTATTCCTAAATCACTTCGTATATTTTGACATAATTTCGCTGAAAAATATACAAAGTTGGGGATAAATTTCGCTCCAATGTCGGATACTTGTTCTA
>CAMZLS010000018.1 GCA_947311765.1 uncultured Helicobacteraceae bacterium | reverse complement strand
TATGTCAAAATATACGAAGTGATTTAGGAATAAGAGGTGGGTTTACACAGTTAGGTTTACACTCTCGAAAAATTACATGAAACAACTAACCAATCTACATTGAGATTTGCTTTTCAAGGTACAGTAAACTGGATCGCCCCCTTCTATGTAGAGCGAAAAGTTTTCAGAGATAAAACGATAAAACAGAGTGCCTAAAACATACTGCTTAAAGTCCCACCAATCCACAGAGCCTCTAACATCATTTGCGATTTGCCAAATCTGGCGTTGTAACTCTTTGCGTTGTTGGACGCTTGCCATAGTTAAATTCTCGTAGATAAATAGTTATATGATTATAACTGTTTATCATTATAAAGAAGAAAGTTTTTTCATCTTTCAGAAGTCCTCAAAAATTATAGCAGGCAAAGCGATAGAAAAAGAGTTAGGAAATCTCCTAAAAGGATTTTTTTAAACTCTTTTTATAAAAATAGACTAACAAAATAGCAGAACCGATAATCATAAACGAGCTTAATTCTTGTCCTTTTGTTAGCCAGCCACAGCAGATAAATCCCAGTTGTGGGTCTGGTTGTCTCCAAAATTCTGCAAGAAAACGCATCGCTCCATACATAAAACCATAGACTAAGACAAGCTCACCTTCATAGTGCTTATGTTTTCTATAAAGAAAAAGAACAATAAAAACAACCACACCTTCAAGCAGTGCCTCATAGAGTTGTGAGGGGTGACGCAAAACGCCATCTACATAGATGCCCAAAGGTGAGTCAGTAACTCGTCCTACAAGTTCTTGGTTAAGGAAATTTCCTATCCGTCCAAAGACATATCCTACAGGAACAGCAATCACCGCAATATCCAAGATACGCCAAATTGGTGCTTTTGAGACATAATAGTAAATAAATGAACCCGCAAAGAAGCCAATAACCGCCCCATGAAAACTCATCCCACGAATACCTACAAACTCACCATGAGAGTAAGGGTTAAATATCTGCCACGGCTCAAAGAGATAGTCCATAGCATTGGGGTCATAAAAGACTATATAACCGATACGCGCACCTAAAATAACACCTATTTCAACATAGATAAAATAGTCATCTAACTGTTTTTGAGTCACATCTTCTTTGTCATATTTAGCTATCCACTTTCCAGCGTAAAGCGCCGTTAGAAGCGCTAAAACATACATCATGCCATACCAATGCACTGCTAAGCCAAAGATATCAAAGGCTACGGGGTCAAAATTGCTGTAAATATTGTTCCAAAATTCCATAAAATTCCTTATTTCAAATCACTTACATGTAAAGTGTATAACCTACCCTCTTCACTAATTACATGTAGATATTTTCCATCCAAAGCAACACCTTCAACTTGCCCAACATCCCTAAGCTTTACACGACTAAATGTCTCCTTAAAAAAGTTTTTATCTATCTTTTTTGGCCTAAAGAGATAGAGCGAACCGTAAGTTAGGATAACAACTCTCTCTCCATCACTATCGGCTCCTGTAACACGCCTATCCATCTCAAAACTAGCAAGTTTTACTGCCTTATCTCCCTGTAAATGATAGAGAGTCGTATTATTGT
The DNA here is from genome assembly GCA_947311765.1 of uncultured Helicobacteraceae bacterium. Lineage (GTDB taxonomy): Bacteria > Campylobacterota > Campylobacteria > Campylobacterales > Sulfurimonadaceae > S010-53. Next base: position 57,363 of record CAMZLS010000018.1, on the reverse strand, counting down.
CTGCTCTATGTTTTGTGAAAAGATAGAGTTCATTATCAAAGGAAAATATCGCCTCGCAGTCGAAATTTTTTCGTTTGGGCGGTAAGGATTTTTGATCTGAAAAAACAAACCTCTGCTTGGAAATAATTTTGACTTTTTTATCTTTATAAGGATTTGGCTCTTTAATTGTATAGAGAGTTAAATCCTTGCGTTTGTTTTTATTATTTCCAAAATCGCCTATAACGATATTTCCCTTATGATAAGTGATATCTTCCCAGTCAATATTGTCAGCTTTTTTTATCTTAATCTTCTTGACTTTTTTGAGAGTATTTTTATCAAAAGCATAGAGTCTTGCCTTGTCACCTGAATCATTATGACTCCAAAAAATATTTGGATATTTTTGACTTACTAACAAGCCTGAAGCTTCATCAAGCTTTTCTACTTCAATATCTCTTATCTCTATCTGTCCGTACAGAAAAGAGATTGTCATAAAGAACAATCCTATAAAACGCATTATCTCTCCTTCAAAGCATCAGCAATTAGCTCTATTGGGTTTTTAAAAAGTACATCCACATCGGCTTCATGCAGAGAGTTTGTTATCTGCATGCGGCATGCCGAACACTCTGATGAAACAACTTTTGCACCTGTATTTCGTATCATAGCTGCTTTTGGTCGCCCTACTGCCTCTGCGAAATGAAATTTTTCTGTCTGCATCGTTACACCACCAAAACCACAACAAGCGTTAGAGTCACTCATCTCTGTAATGGCATAGTTTTGCTTGAGCAGTTTACGCGGTTCTTGATAAATGCCTTGCATCTTTTTAGCATGACAGGCATCATGATAAGTGATACTAAAATCTTGTGCTTTTTTCTGTGAAAGAAGATCATGAAGCTCTGTTTTCTGCTCTAGCCATTCTGTTGCCATAAATATCTTATCTTTGAGCAATTTTGCTCTTGTTCGCCACTCCACATCATCATGGAAAAAGTGTTCATAATCAATCTTTATCATTGCACTGCAAGTCGCTTCAGGGATAATAATCGCCTCAACCTCATCTATAAAGGTTTCAAAATAACGGATGTTTTTCTTGGCATTATGCTCTACGGTAGCACTATCACCTGTAAAATAAGCAGGCGCACCGCAACAGAGCTGTTTTTTAGGAATAAGCACATCAATCTCTAGTTTTTCTAAAACATCCATCAAAGCTTTACCCGTCTCAGTGTAGTTGTAGTTTGACAAACAGCCGATAAAGATAGCGACTTTTCTTCGCCCACCATTGCTTGTCTCTTCAGGATAAGAGTTTAAAAATGAGGTTTTTCCCATACTTGGAAGTAGTCGCTCTTTTTTGATAAGAGGAAGATTAAAACGCGGCTGCATAGAGTTTTGCGCCTCTTTAATCTTAAAACCGCAAGTCTGAAAAACATAGCCCATCTTAAATAAAACATCCATAGCAAAACGATGACGAAGCAGATAAAAGAATGCTTTTTTAAAAAAGGCAAGGCCAAATTTATCTGCAATATCAGAGCGAACTTGTTCTATCACCATATCTGTTGGCAAACTATTAGGACAAACTTCTACACAAGCCGTACACAAGAAACAGCTCTCAAAGATATCTTTTAGCGTTTTATCAAGCTCCAAATCCCCACGCTGGTACGCCCCTAAAAGGTCGATAAATCCTCGTGGTGTCGTTACCTCATCTGCATTGACATTATAGATAGTACAGACAGGAATACACTTTCCGCACTTTACGCACTCATCTGAAATTTCAGAAAAATTGAAAATATCTTCAAGCTTTTTATTCATACACTAGACCGTCTTAGAAAAGGTTTTCTTGCTCTGCGCATGTTTACCCATATAAGCATCAAAAGGCATGGAAATATTACGAATCAGTAGCGTTCCTGTCTGATTACATGTAATATATTCATCAGTGATTTTAATGATACCATCCTCGGCAAGTGGTTGAAGTTCTATTAAGGCATCTGCAAAATATTCACTAAAAACAAGATTAAAAGTCTTTTCAAAACGCTTGATATCAAGTTTAAAATTACTCATTAATTCCATAATCACGAATTGACGGATTTTATCATCTTCATTGAGGGTTGCGCCACGCTCAAACGGAAGCCTACCTGCATCAATAGCTGCTTCATAAGCATACATATCCTTAAAGTTTTGCGCATAATAGTCCGCTGCACCTTCGCCAATAGATGTCAAGCCAATACCAATTAAATCAGCGCCACCTTTGGTGGTATAGCCTTGGAAATTACGATGAAGCTCCCCTTTTTCGATAGCCATAAAAAGCTCATCATCAGGTTTAGCAAAGTGATCCATTCCTATCATCTTGTAACCATGCGACTCCATAAATTCTATAGTATATTGCATGATTTGGAGTTTTACATCAGGACGAGGAAGTGTTGTTTCATCAATTTTTCGCATTGTCTTTTTAAGCCAAGGTACATGGGCATAGTTAAAGACTGCAAAACGGTTAGGATTAAGCGTAATAACCTTATCTAATGTCTCTTTAAAAGTCTCCAAGGTCTGATAAGGCAGTCCGTAAATTAAGTCCACATTAACACTAAGCATATTATATTTTCGTGCTAGATCCATCGCTTTTTGTGTAATATCATAAGGTTGGACACGGTGTACTGCGATTTGTACTTTTTCATTAAAATCTTGGATACCAAAACTCACACGATTAAATCCAGCCTCACTCATTACTTTCATCTGCTCTTCATTAATATGACGCGGATCAATCTCGCAACTAATCTCAGCATTTTTGGCAAAATTTTTAAAATGTCCTTTAATCATCTTAATAATATTCTCTAGCTGCTCTGCTGTAAAAAATGTCGGAGTTCCTCCACCAAAATGCATCTGAATCACCTCACGAGAGGTATCAACATGTTTCACTAAAATTTCCATCTCACGCTTAAGATAATCTATATAGCGCAGTAGTTTCTCTTCTTTAGAGGTAAAAACAACATTACATCCACAAAAATAACAGGCATTACGACAAAAAGGAAGGTGGAAATAGAGAGAAAGCGGACGCTTCTTATCTCTGTTTTCTAATTTTTGAATATAAGTATCATAGGCAAAAGCATCACTGAACTCTAAGGCTGTAGGGTAACTCGTATAGCGTGGTCCAGGTTTTGAATAGGTTGTGAATTTAGCAAAATCAAGCATATTATTCCATTACATGTAAGGTATAAGACTTTAAGTCTATTTAATCGTGATTATACCTTTTAGAATTAAAGATGGGGTTAAAAGATAATTGAGTCTTTAAAAATTGAAGTTTTTTATAACTTTTCTTGATTAGCTTAAAAATATTTTATCAAAAATTTGTTATAATAGTTTTATATGGAGAATTATAATGTCAAAAACTAAAATACTTATTGTTGAAGATGACAAGGTCACAGCAATAAATCTTAAGCTTTCACTTGATAAATACGATTATGATGTTGTTGCTATCACAGATAACGCAACTCAAGCACGCAGTAAAATAAAAATTTACAATCCTGATGTCATTTTTATTGATATTTCGCTACAAAAAAGCACCGATGGCATTGATTTGGCACACTACATAAATGAAAACTTGAAAAAACCTTTTATCTACTTAACCTCCCATACTGATAGCGATATCATCGATAAGGCAAAATTCACAGAACCTTATGGTTATATTATAAAGCCTTTCGACCCTGTAAATCTTAATACTACTATTATTATGGCTCTTCATCGTCATAAAGAAGAGAAAAAACGAAATTCAAATCTTAGCACATTCAAACATGATAAAAATAATCTTGAAAAGTTACTCTACGCAAAAAGAGTTTCTGATAAACCTATCGTTCCTTTTGGATCAGTTTATTATCTTGATATTAGTGTGTGTGAAACTTTCTATGAAAATTCTAAAATTAAACTCACTCGAAAAGAGAATGCTTTTATTCGTCTTTTAGTGGCACAACTTGGTGGTGTTGTCACCTTTGAGCAAGTAATAAAATATGTTTGGGATGGAAGTAATGCTACTGAAAACAGTGTGCGCACTCTTGTCTGGCGGCTACGAAACAAACTTCCTACCAATATTATTAAAAATGCCTCTGGAGTAGGCTATTATATACAAGACTAGAACTAGAGTATTATTTTTTGATACTCTAACTCTAATACCCTGTAAGCTTCTTCGTATTCAAAATAAGCATCATTCTCTGCTGCACTCTCTTCAATAACGCTAGCAATACGCTGTATCTCACTAAAACGAAAATTAGCACTAGAGCCTTTTATATTATGTGCTAGATTTCTGATTTTTTCAAGATTTTTCCCTTTTATCTCTATTAGTAACTTCGGTAAAATCTCATCCATTTTTTTAATATATATACCTAGAAGAACTTTTAACTGATCAATATCTAACTGAAGTTCACTCTGTAATGCTTCATAATCAATTCCTGAGGTATTATGCACAATATGATATTCTACTGCTTCTCTTGTCTCACTTTCAAGTTCTTCTAGGTAAATTTCAAAAACATGCTCTAACTCTTTTATGACAATGGGTTTTCCTAAAAAATCACTGTAGCCGCTCTGCATACTACGCTCTTTGGCACCTTTTATAACATTTGCAGTCAAAGCGACAATAGGAGTGTGACGCTGTTGATGCTTATGCTCATAAATTATAATCTCTTTAGTCGCCTCAAGACCTGTTTTGATAGGCATCTGTTCATCCATTAAAACCATATCAAAAGGCATCTCTTTAAACTTTTTTAAGGCTTCTAAACCATTGGATACAATAGAAAATTCTATGCCATAACGCTCTAGAAATACTTTCATCAATTCTTGATTTGCCGTGTTATCCTCAGCAACTAAAACCTTACCCTTGAAACGGCGTTGTGATTTTGTCTGCAAAGCCACATGCACCTTATCACCACTAATTGCTTTAACAAAAACATCATATATCTTGGCACAATAAAAAGGAAAAAAGAGTGGTGCTACGAGAGATTCATCATCATAGCGACTGCTTAAATGTTCCATAATGGCAATCATAGGCTTCTTATAGGTCTTGATTGTCTCCAATGATTTTGCATCCATCTCTTCATCTAAAAAAAGAACTAAATCATAGTTTTCAACTTCTTTGTCACTAATAATATCTCGATTGAAATCAAAATAATCAAAATAATATTCTAAAGAATCCAAGGTCTTAGATTTGTTATCTGTAAACCTTACAATTCCCACTTTCATACTTCTAAAAGGTTTAGGATCAAAAAGATTAGTGCAACAACTTTCTTGAATCTCAACTGGAATTGTTAGCCTAAAAAGACTGCCCTCCCCTTTGACTGATTCTACACTAATATTTCCATCCATATGTTTAGCCAATTTTTTACAAATTGAGAGTCCTAGTCCTGTCCCAGCCACAAGCTGTTCAACATCAGATTTTACTTGAGAAAAAGGATTAAAAATACGGCAAATATCACTTTGACTCAATCCTATACCCCAATCTTGAATACTTATAGATAAAAAAGAGTTTTGATAAGAAACGCTTACTTCTACAATTGAAGATGGTGCTGAAAACTTGATTGCATTACTAATAAAATTTGAGACAATCTGCTTTACTCGCAAGATATCTGCAATCAAAATATGTGGAATACTTGGATCAAAATAACTCAAAAGTGTAATCTGCTTTTCATTAGCACTTGATACAAAAAGTTCCAAAGTCTTACTAAGCTCTTCATGAATATTAAAAGCTTGAGGCTCCACTATAAACTCACCACTTTGAAGCTTTGAAAAATCTAAAATATCATTCATAATACTTAAAAGATTTTCACCGCTATTATGAATAATATTAAGATACTGTTTATGCCGTTGTGATAGTGCCTCATCTTCCAAAAGTGAAACAAAGCCTAAAATGGCATTGAGTGGTGTACGAATTTCATGAGACATATTTGAAAGAAAATATTCTTTAGCTTTATCAGCGGCAATTGCCTTATGTGTAGCTTCTATTAAGCTTGTAACCTCATAGCTAATTTCCATATATTCACTCAAATTTCCATTATAATCGTATATGGCAATCATAGTCATATCTACATAATAATAGTCACCATTTTTCTTACGATTTTTTATAGTTTCATGAAAAACTTTCCTTTCGACTATTTTATTATGTATCCGTTCAAATAAATCTGTGTTTTGCTTGGTATCACAAAGCATGTCACGACGAGATCCTAATAGTTCTTCTTCGCTATAACCACAGCATTGCATAAAATTATCATTTATAAAAATCAAAACTCCATCAGGATCTGTTTTTGAAACAATAGCACTTTCATCAATTGCTTTTTTATATTCATTTAATAATTTAACACTCTTGGCTATCTCTTGCTCTTTTTGAAAAATAGTATCTGTGTAAATTTTCAAAACTCCAGCAAAATTCTTATCAAAAATTTGACCAAGCTCTCTTGAAAGACTTATGGGCTCATCTGCAATTGTAATCGCATGATCAATCATAGATTGACGAAATTGACTACAAAGCATAAAGAGTTCTTCAGCACAAATCTCACGATCTTTTAAATACTCTAAAAAATTTCCAATAACAGGACAAACACCTACCTCCATTTTTCCTTTATATATATCAAAGAAAAAGTCAAAGACGCCTGAGGCATATCTTTTTTTAAAAAATTCAGAAGCTATATCATGATTATGTAAAATATACGCTACCTCTTCATTCTCTATCCACTGCTCTAATATTTCATCTTTAAGTTGTAAAAGTTCTTCAATAGCCTGAGTTAAAGTTGCAGATGCATCATGAAACACTATAATTCCTTTTATAAAAGTATAGAATTATAGGATATATTTACAAAATAACCTATTTTACATATCTACACATAATCACAAAATAATCACTTTTTTTCAACAAATAACTAAAATTTATCTTTTATATAAGTATAAAAATGTATACTCACAAATAGCCTATGTAATATAAATTTTTATTCATTATTGCATACTCTCAGATTATTTTAAAATTGAAAGGACTTTGAATGAAAGCAGAAGTTTCTAGACGTAAATTTCTTCAAGGAAGTGTCGCCATGACTATCCTTGGAGGAACTGCGGTAACTGCTCCTAATCTCCTATCTAACGAACATGCCGCTAAACCATCTATTATTAGTAAAACTGGTACTGGTGCTAATACGAAGGTTGTACCAACACTCTGTGAGATGTGTGTAAATAAATGTGCTGCCTTGGCGCGTGTTGAAAATGGTGTCATCACCAAACTTGATCCTAACCCCCTCTTTCCAAAATCACGTAATATGCTCTGTCCAAGAGGAAATGCTGGTATAGCAGCACTCTATGACCCTGACCGTCTCAAATATCCAATGATTCGCGCAGGCGAAAAGGGTGAAGGAAAATTTAAGCGTGTTACATGGGATGAGGCTTATGATTACATTAAAGAAAAAACTCTTAAAATATTAGATGAGGAGAAAGATAATCGCTCTTCATTTCTTTTTTGTGCTGGTGAGGGGATGGCTGAACATACCTTTAAGTCTTTCTACGAAGCCTTTGGCTCAGCTAACTGGCTCAACCACGCTTCAGTATGCCTTCAAACCGTTGTATCAGGATATGGTGTTACTCTAGGTGGCTATCCTCAAGCAGATATGGAAAATGCAGAATATATTATCATGGCAGGAGCCAACCGCGCTGAAGCCATTGTGACTCCTGACACTATGGATCTTTTTAAACGTACGAAACGACGCGGTGCAAAACTTATCTGTGTAGATCCACGTTTTACAAATACTGCTGCAAAAGCTGACACTTGGCTCGCTATTAAGCCAGGAACCGATCTCGCCTTTGTTTTAGCACTTACTTATGTTGTTTTGACAGAGGAGCTGTACGACAAAAAGTATGTTGCAGAAAATTTCAATGGTTTCGATGAATACAAATCAACAGTTATTAATAATTTATACACCCCAGAATGGGCATCACGCATTACGAATATTCCTTCTAAAGAGATTACAAAGATAGCTAGAGAATTTATGGCTCACGCTCCAAAAGCCATCTACTATCCAGGTCGTCGTAGTACCTTTGCTAAAAATGACTTTCAACTACGCCGTGCTATGGCAATTTTCCAAGGTTTAGGCGGTGGTATTGATACCAAAGGTGGTCTTATCTTTGGTAAAAAACTCAAATTAAAAACTCGTGAAAGCCTTGCCCCCCTATATGATAGAGCGCAAGGTCGTGCTATGGGTAAAAAGGTTAAAAAAGCAAAAGGCCAAACAGGCTATGAAGACTGTGCCATTGTCGCTAGTGGAGGTTCATGGATAGGCTGGCGTAACCGTTTCTTAGAAGGAAAAATGCCTTATAAGGTACGTGGAATGTTCATCTATAAGCACAACCCTGTTATGAATACGCCAAACAGTGCAAAAACAATAGAGATGCTGAAAAAAATGGAGCTTGTTGTTGCTATCGATACCATGCCTAGCGATACTGTAATGTACGCCGATGTTGTTCTTCCTGAAGCACATTACTTAGAACGTACTGACCCTGTGAAGACCTTTGGTGGGCTTGAACCTTCTATTGCGCAACGCAATAAGGTTATTGAGCCTATGTATGAAACAAAACCTGTAAGAGATATATTACGTTCTCTCACAAGAATGCTCTCCAAGCCAATATTTGAGATTACAAAGAAATACGACGAAATGGTTCAAGAGGAGATTGAAGAATCAGGTGAAGCAAAAGTATTTGCTGAATTTGATATTAACTTACCTTTTAGAGAGAATCAAGAGCATTTTAATGAACACGAAGTGTCACAATATCCTGGTGCGGCGGAAGCCTTAGCAACAAGAGGTGTTTTCTATCCAAATATGGATAAGTATTTCAAACAACTCTCCGTCAATGAACATGAATACTATCCTGAATCAGAAAAAGCATATACAGTTCGCGGCGGAAAACCAAAAACTAGATCAGGAAAAGTTGAATGTAATCTTTCAAATCTTGCTAAAAAAGGGATTGATCCGATGCCTATCTGGCGCAAAGAGTATGAATACACTATCCCTGAAGGTAAGTTTAGAATGCTAACAGGTCGCCATGCACAATTTACGCAAAGTGGAACTTCAAATAATGCTAAACTAAGAGATTTGATGCCAGAAAATTTTATCTGGATTAACAAACGTATTGCCAAAGAGAAGGGTATTGAATTTGCAGATATGATTGAAGTATCAAGTTCTGTAGGCAAAACAAAACTTCGTGCCTATCCAACTGAAAAAATTGCTCCTGACGCTGTCTTTTTTATTCATGGATTTGGTGAGGAGAGTGAGGCACTCACATGGGCATATCGTTCTGGTGGTAATGATAATGCAATTATCGAAGACCATACAGAACCAGTATATGGTGCTGCAGCAATGCATGAAACAAACGTAGAAATTAGAAAGGTATAATCATGGCTAGATATGGAATGGCACTCGATTATAAAAATTGCATAAACTGTAAAGCGTGTGAAGTCGCCTGTAAAGAAGAAAATGGAATTCTTATGGGTGCTGATAAACACAGAATCTGGGTAGGAACTGGAGAGATAGAGGGAGAGTATCCTCTTCTTAGTATCGCTTCAAATACTTTTTATCCTAGCCAATGTCAACACTGTGATGATGCACCTTGTCAAGAGGTCTGTCCTACCAATGCAACATATTATGATGAAAATAGTATTGTTCGTGTTGATCCTGAGAAATGTATTCTTTGTAGCTACTGTATGAATGCTTGCCCTTATGATGCACGTTATGTGGATGACAGAACTGTTACTGTAGATAAATGTAACTTCTGTACCGACACTCGTCTTGATCGTGGTGAAGTCACAACAGCATGTCAAGCCACATGCCCAACAAAAGTGCGTATTTTTGGTGATCTTGATGATCCAGAGAGTGAAATCTCACAAGTTCTACGAGAGCGTGAGTCAAAAACACTCAAAGCTCATCTTGGTACTAATCCAAAACTTTTCTACCTATTATAAGGAGCGTAAGATGAATATAAAAGATATTAAAGAGTTTGTGGCAACGATTCCTTACAATAAAGTTTCTATCAAAGATTTGTTGGCTTTTGAAAAGACACCAAGAAATATGCTTCTTGCTGTATTGATTGTCGCCTTTTTAGCCATGTTTGTTATAGGTGTTGCTATCTATCTTAAACATGGGCATCACGCATATGGTGTAACACGCGAGCATCCTTGGGGACTGCTTATTGCTGTATATATTTTCTTTGTTGTCTCTAGTACTGGTCTATGTATCGTTGGTTCATTAGGTGATGTTTTTGGATTTAAAGACTATATGATGATCTCCAAACGTGCCATCTTTGGCTCTATTGTCACTATATTAGCAGGTTTTGCAGTTATCGCTTTTGAAATAGGTCACCCAGTTACCATGTTGATATACAATGTCTTAACTCCAGGCTTCACTTCAGCAATCTGGTGGATGGGAACTCTCTATGGTATGTACTTAACTTTTATGATTATTGAGTTTGTATTTTTACTTAAAAATGACATGAAAATGGCTAAGTATTTTGGTCTCACAGGTCTTCTTGTAGGTCTTTCAGCACACTCAAACCTTGGGAGTGTTTTTGGATTTTTAAATGCCCGTCCTATCTCTAATGGCGTCTATTATCCTACCTACTTTATCTTAACAGCATTTATTACGGGAATCTATTTAGCATTTATTATGTATGGTTTTCGATATAAGCTCAAATTTCCAGAAAATGCAACAAAGATGCTTGTAAATCTAGGGAAAATTCAAGGTCTATTGCTATCAATTTTAATATTCTTTGTGACTTGGAAAATGCTCACAGATGTTTATGGTGGGATGCCAAATCGCGCTGAAGTAGGCGTACATATCTTTGAAAGTTGGACATTCTGGGCAGAGGTCATCTTGGCTATATTTATCCCTCTGTTTATTATCCTCAAAGATATGGGACGCAATGTCTTAGGAATGTTTTGGGCTTCTATGAGCGGAATGGTTGGAATTATGTTTATGCGCTACAATCTTGTGCATGACACACAACTCAAACCGCTACAGATGCTTAAAAAAACTGAGTATCAATTAACACCTGAGTGGGTTCATTATCTACCATCTTCTACTGAGGTAATGATTTCACTAGGTGGACTTGGGCTCTGTCTTGCTATGTATTATGTAGGAACAAAAGTCTTTAACCTTGATGCAGATGAGCATCACTAGAGTATGCCTTTACATGTAAGCCTAGCTTGCATGTAAACCTTTCACTATTTTCCTCTTTTATTATTAATCATTATAATACTGTAAAAAATTCAAAGAGAGTAATGTAAGTGTTCAACCATAATAAATATCATATTGCATTTATTATGGTTGAACACTTGTGGATATGACCTTGCAACCTATCCTTATGATAGAATCAACCTTGCTTCAGCAGATGTAAGAGTTTTTGATGAATCAATTCCTAAATTAATAGACAATATGAAAGAGACTGCATGAAGCGGACAAAGTTATCTCTTGTACGGGGTGTCAGGTTATTAGCTTTACTGCAGTTTCTACAAAATACTTTTTAATGACAGCAACTATTTTTGGAGCGAGTTATTATCTTTTAGGAAGTTAGATGTGGATAAGCAATTGAAGTTAAATACAGCACAATGCTGTATTTAAAAGTTTTAGCGGTGACTTTTTACAATAAGAATAGTCATCTTAATATTAATTGCAACAAATCTAATAAGTTGCCATAGTACACATGTTCTAAGGAATTTTTGTGTTCCTAATGGAATCATAGTTCCAGATTGTGGGCTATATGGTTCAACATGCTTAACGTGCTTGCTCTCTTTATTTATTTCTGCCATAGTTTTCTCCCCTATTATATATATTTTTATTCTAACTCAAAAGAAGCCCCATAAAGACTTCTCTATTCAGGAATGAGCGTCCAGCCTGGTTTGAGCTTTGCTTTCCAAATAAATGCGTGGTGTAATAGGTGTTTTACCCAATGCGCAGCAAGACCAATTTCACCCGTTGTGCCGTTAATATCACGCCCTGTTCCCGGATATTTTTTAAAATCAGGAACAATAGGAAATACTGTCATTGCCGCAGCAGTTCCGGAAAAAAGACCCTTACCAGCAGAAGCAACACAAGCCGCTCCCATTTCTGCCATAGATGATGTATGCGTAGGCTCTGTTGCCTTGCCTTTCATCATATCGACGATACTTGACACAACTGCTTTACCCATCATTGCTGATGGCATACCAGTTCTTGGAGGTGTTGGTATGATTGGTGTACCATTTGGAGATTTCATTGGTTTTGAAATCGGGTGCGGTGGCGCAAATGCAATACCAACTGCAAACATATTTTTATATGTTGGATTTTGAAGTGTACGCGGCCAATCCGATGGCAACCACTCTTCATAAGGTTTAACAGTGTAATCAGCATCGACTTTCATAAAGCCATTTGGAGCAAATACAGTATCTGTAATATCCTCACCAGCCTTATTATATGCTTTTAAGCCAACACCTGCAAAAGGAGGAATTAACATTGCAAAATCAAACTCTTGCTCATCAATTTCACCATCAAGTGTTTCATAAGTCACCTTGCCTGCTTCAACTTTATTAACATGAGCACCGATAATCCAATCCATACCACGTTCTGCATAAAGAGACTCAGCAAATACCTTAGATGATGTTACAAATCCACCCATATTGAAGTGAAGTCCACCCATACCAAAATCGCCTAAAAAAGACTCATTTGAAATCCAAGTCATATCCGCCATATCACGGACACCCTCTTCTTTAAGTTTATGCTCAATGTTAAAAATATACTCAAATGCCGCACCTTGACATGTACACATGCCGTGACCAGTACCAATTAAGAATTTCTTACGCTCACCTTTACGCATCTGTTCAATTGTTTCATCAAGAACATGTGAAGCATGAATCGCGTGATCTGCCGTACAAACTGAAACAGTATGTTCACCAAGATGTCCATTACCATCACCTAAACCAGGTGTTGCATCAAAGTTTAGTTTTGGTCCAGTTGCGTTAATAAGGTAATCGTATTCGATATTTTCACTTTCGCCCTCTTTGTCTTGTCCTGTAAATTCAATAGTTACAAATGATTTATTTGTATCTGCTGAACCTTCAGGATTAATAGAAACTGCTTTGGCTTGTTTATAAATAGCACCTGCTTTTTCATAAACAGGTGCGAGATCAAAAGTCACCTCTTCTTTACCCATTTCACCAACGCCAACCCAAATATTTGATGGAATCCAGTTCCACAAAGCATTTGGCGTTACTACTACTACTTCATCTTCTGTTTCGCTGAGCCATTTTGCCGCAAATGATGCTGCTGTATGACCTGCAACACCTGCGCCAAGAATTACCAATCTTGCCATTTATTTCCCCTTTGTATATAAATAGCTATAAATACAAGCTATTAAGTGCTGAGCATAATAAATATAAACCTAAGTATTACAACAAGTAATATTACCTTAAAGTGTAGCATAAAGTTAGGTATAAGAGAAGATTTTCTAAAGAAAATATTAAAAAAAAATGAATTAAAAGAGTATTTTCTACCCCTTTAGGAATTCAAATTCAATTCCTTAATATCTTTTGCACAATTTCAAATACATTTTTTGAAATAGATTTCACTGCCAAAATTCGTTCTAATTCATGACGCATTAAATTTTTATGCAACTTATCTAAGCGACTATAACTCTTAAATGCTCCTGATAAGCTTGCAGCAATCATAGGATTTATTTCATCTAATTGTATGATTTTATCAGCAATAAAACTGTATCCACACCCTGTTTGAGAATGAAAATGGAGCATATTCCGCGCAAAAGTACCTATAAGCGAACGCACAAGATTAGGAACCTTCATATCATACACAGGATCATCTTGAAGTGCTTGAACACGCTCTAAGACATCATCCCTATCTGCTGCAGCTAAGATAGAGAAATATTTATTCATTACCAAGGTATCATTTTTATACATCTTATAAAATTTGTTAAGATATTTTTCTGCTTTTAGCGGAGCATAATTTTCCAATAAATCTAAGGCAATAATTCTATCTGTCATAGTCACACTTTTTTCAAACTGTGAGAGAGCAAGTGATATTTTATCACTTCTTTTTGATGATACAAGATATTGCAATAGAAGATTTTTTAAGGCTCTTTTGCCAATATTGAGACTATTGATATCACTATTTTTAGGACTGTGAAGCTCTAAATACTGCCTTGTCATCTCTTCATTAAAGCGCTCAAATAGAGCTTTTTTTAAAACTTTTTTAGCTCTACAAATAGCATCAACATCAACAATCTCTTGTGCTTGCATAATAAGAGTTGTAGAAGGTAGTTCTAAAATCTGTGATTTTAACATTAAATCTAGGTTTTTGTCTGCTAAAACTGTTCCAAAAGCATCTAAATAGGCTTCATCAACATTCTCTTTGGACTCCATAAGCTTAAAAAGCACCTCCAAAGCAAAACTCATAGAAGCCTCATAGCGATTAAAACCATCACTATCATAACGCATTAAAAATGCATGATTATTGTCTTGAAAATTTACTTTGATTGGTGCTGTAAAATTTCTATTGATTGAAAGAATAGGTTTTGTAGTGATATCTTCAAATACAAAAGTCTCTCTCTCTTTGCTTACATGTAAGAGTGATCGTTCAAGTTTGAGATCAAACTCTTTACCCTTTTCATCAAAAAGAGCAATCGCTAGAGGATAATAGTAAGGAAATTGTGGTGTGCTAGCAAGACTGTTAGGAATTTCTTGAGTTAATTCAAGTCTATAAGTCTGCTCGCTTGCATCATAAAACTCTTTTACATGTAAGAGTGGAGTTCTCTCTTGATGATACCATCTCTCAAACTGTGTTAAATCAATCTTACCACCCTCTTGCATCGCCCAAAGAAAATCTTCAGTCCGCACCGCCTGCGCATCAAAGGTTTTGAAATACAGATCCATTGCATCACGAAACCGTTCTTCGCCTAGCATGGTATAAATCATGCGAATGACCTCCGCACCTTTTTCATAAATAGTTGCCGTATAGAAGTTATTTATCTCCATATATTTTTCAGGCTTTATCGGGTGTGACGTTGCAGAAGCGTCCTCTACGAACTGACGCTCACGCAGAGATTTTACATCAGAAATTCGCTGTGTCACTGCCGAATTCATATCTGCACTAAAGCACTGATCACGAAAAACAGTTAAACCCTCTTTGAGAGTAAGTTGAAACCAATCCCTACATGTAATGCGATTTCCTGTCCAGTTATGAAAATACTCATGAGCGATAACACTCTCTATTCCTAAAAAATTTTGATCAGTTGCGCGGTCTTCATCTGCTAAAACATAGGCAGAGTTAAAGATATTGAGTCCTTTATTTTCCATAGCTCCCATATTGAAGCTATCTACTGCGACAATATTATAAATATCTAAATCATATTCACGCCCGTACATCTCTTCATCCCACTTCATGGACTTTTTCAGTGAATTCATTGCATGATAGCAACGGTTTTCATTGCCATGGTCGCAGTAAATATTGAGCTCTATCTCTCGACCGCTCATAGTTATAAAACTATCATTTATAAAACCTAAATCTCCTGCAACCAAGGCAAAAAGATAGGTAGGCTTCATAAAGGGGTCATGCCATTTTACAAAATGACGCCCATTTTCCATATCACCACTCTCAAGAAAATTTCCATTACTCAGTAAAATTGGCGCTGTTTTCTTATCCGCAATAATTTTTGTTGTAAAGACACTCATTACATCAGGGCGATCTAAGAAGTATGTTATTCGACGAAAACCCTCTGGCTCATTTTGCGTGCAGTATATATCTGATGAACGATACAGACCTTCAAGCTCTGTATTTTTATGAGGATAGATTATAGTGACTATCTCTAAGGTGAACACTTTAGGGAGATTTCTTACGGACAAAAAGGTATCACTTAAGTCATGCGTGTCAATATTTTCACCATTACATGTAAGAGTTTCTAACTGCAAGCCTTCACCATTTAAAATCAATACTTCATTATCAGATTTACACTGCATCTGCATAGTATTTGTAACACAAGTATGTGTGTCAAATATATCAAAAATCAGATCACATTTTGTGATTGAGAAGGCACTAGGGGTATAATCTTTAAGATAATTTACTCTTGCTTGAGACATTGAAAGACCTTACATGTAAGAAGTTTATATATGAAGACTACTGTAGAGATATAATCTCACTCAGTGCTTCACATATCTCATTTGTTAAACGGGTGCCATTAAAATCACGATCAAATCTGGCAGTTGCCGTATCAAAATTAAAATCCTTATCAACACTTGCCGCTTCAGGAAAACGATTTTGAAGATTCTCTTTGGAATAGAGACCATCAGCTAATAAAGTTGTGAAAGGGTTTATATTAATATACGCAAACTTACTATTTGAACTATTTTTATCTGGGGCTTTCATAGTTGGTGCTGGTGCATTTTCACTCAGGTTAATATCAGGATAACTTGTGCAATTTACATCACTTGTCTGCTGATAAATACCTTTTACAATTTTACGCTTACCTGTTATGTTTTTATCATAAAAATCATAGCGTCCTAAGGTAATATAAGTGCCTTGAAGTGTATCATTTATAGTGACTTTTGTCTCATTAGTTTCATTGTTTTCTTTTACATATGTGAGTGCTGATACACGCAAAGACATTGTGATATTACTATCTGTGCTATCACCGATTTCACATCCAGAATTAAATAAGGCTATTAAAAAAAGCAGCAGCGTTGCTAAAAGTGTTGTTTTCATTATTAAAACCTTTGTCCGAT
This sequence comes from uncultured Helicobacteraceae bacterium, assembly GCA_947311765.1. Classification (GTDB taxonomy): domain Bacteria; phylum Campylobacterota; class Campylobacteria; order Campylobacterales; family Sulfurimonadaceae; genus S010-53. The sequence goes on along the minus strand of CAMZLS010000018.1, from coordinate 40,628 downwards.
AGTAAACTCAAAGTGTGTTGTTCTATCCCCTGGTTGTGGGTTGATAGCATTTGCATAGATAAGCTGAATTGGACCCATAGGAGAGAACCATTCAAGAGATAATCCATACGAAGAGCGTGTAATATCTTGCTCATTTCCCTCTGTAGGGATATTGTTATAAGCAACATGCTGTGGCACTGAACCTGTAATCCAACCCCAATCATAAAAAGCAGCAAGACGCATCCTTGCCTTAGGAAGCAAAGGAGCACTCAACTCAAAGTTATTTGAAAAAGTTTGCTTCCCACCTATGCGACGCTGGTTCCCGTTTTCATCAACATAAGAAGGTGCAAGTGAATACGATTGGTAACCACGCACCGAACGCATGCCACCCATATAAAAACGCTCTGCAAGTGGCAAATATCCTTTATCCTCTGCATGGTTATAACGCGCTTTATAGCGGGCAATAATATCAACACCTATTAAAGGCTTCAGACCTTTATACGCATTAAAAGTTGTTCTACTTTTAAAATAATCCGCGTCCGCACCAATACCAGATCGCTCAAAGCTCTGACTTGCCACAAAACCTTCTCGTGGAAGATAATAATCATCAGTATTGTCAAATGTAGCGCTCACCGTAATAGAACTCTTTGAATAACCTTCAAAGAAAACTGCATAGTAGCTATCAAAAACGCTTGAGGCATAATCTTGATAGCCTGTATCTGCATACGAATAGCCTAAATACCCTGTAATATGACGCGTAAAACGGTGCCCTGTTCCTAGTGAAATACCCTCAGAGTTTACCGTATAATCATTGTACTGATAACTCGAATGATAGATAGAAAAATTTCCGCTAAAATCACTGTCATTAAGGCGTGGATTTGAGATATTAAAAGAGTAGTTTTGTGTTAGTTGCGATTTTTCTAGCTTTATTCCCATGTTGATACCCGAACCAAAGATATTTCTATCATTAACCCCTACCGTTAAAAGAATACCACCATAACTACCATATCCACCGCCAAGTTGAATATTACCCGTTGGTGCCTCTTTTACTTTTACTATTAAGTCCATAGTGTGCGTGTCTATACGCTTCTCTTCGATAGTTGTGTTTTCAAAATACCCTGTACGACCTAGAGAGTTTCGCGAATCTTTTAAATCAGTAAGATTATACATATCTCCCGGCCCTAAATAAAGTTCACGACGGACAATACGATCGAGTGTACGGCTATTTCCAGCGATAATGACATTACGAATACGCACTTTTTCACCTGGCTGAATACTGTAAATTACCTCAACTGTTTTTTTCTCTTTATCTTTTCGTAAATCAGGAACAACCTGCACAAACGCATAGCCTAAATCCGCAATAGCTGTTTTGATGCGCTCTGAATCTTCACGAAAAGTTTTGATATTAAAAGCTTCATTCATCTTTAGTTTGATAACATCACGAAGTGCTTTATCGTCCATTACTTCAACTCGTTGTTGCAAGATAATATCATTCACACGATAGACTTCACCCTCGATAAGCTGATAACTCATCTGCGCTGTATAGTGGTCAAAGTCCACGCGAACAAAAGGCTCATCAACTCTAGCATCAAGATATCCATACTGCATATATAAATCACGAATACGCAAGGGGTCATACTGCATCTGAGCGAGTTGCATCTTACCATCATTTCGTCCCCAAAACCAGCCCATCCATTGATGCTCTTTATTTGCTAGAACCCCATCAAAAAGTTCAGGGTCTAAGCCTTTTGTACCGCTAAATTTAAGCTCTTCTATAAGAATATTTTCACCCTCATTAACACGAAAGGTGACTTTTACACTGCCATTATCAAGCTGCTCTGTCTCTATCTCCACAACAGAATCAATCTTGCCCTCTTGACTTAAGGCATCTATGATGCGTTTTTTGACAGATTCAAGACGCTTTTCATCATACATAGCGCCTTTTTTTATCTGTAAAAGGGCAGATTGTGCCTCTTCATCATTCTCTTTATAGCCCTTCATCTCAACCTTAGAGATAATAGGTTTTTCTTTAAAATGAAAAATAAGATTGCCAGCATCTTCCTCAACCCAAATATCAGAAAAGTATCCCTGTTTAAAAAAGGTTTTTATCCCTTTATCAACTGCTTCATCGCTCAATGTATCACCAACTTTAAAATCAATCATCCGCTTAGCCACACTCTGTGAGATATGAACCATACCTTCAAATTTAATAGAGTTTATGGTGGTACCCAAAAGTTGAGTACTAAGTAAAAATGTAAATAATGCAAGCCAAAATCGTATCAAATATCTGTCCAAATTTAAAAAATAGAAAAGATTCTACCGCCTTAGTGATTAATATTGAGTAAATATCAAGACTTTCTAACAATTTTACATGTAAGATTGCACATCTTATACACATTGGCAGATATTATGAATCAAATGACATTAGGAATTGTTGGTCTTGGACTTATGGGAGGCTCTCTAGCGCTGAGTGCCAAAAAAATCCCTTTTATCTCTACTATCTTAGGCTGTGATCACAATAAAGAGCATCAAAAAGAGGCACTTTCACTCAATCTTGTAGAAAAATTTGTAGAGTTTGATACTATTAAAGAGTGCGATATTATTATCTTAGCTGTTCCTGTGAGTGGTGTTATTAAAACATTATCCACTCTTGATAAGATTAAAGAGTCCGCCACTATTATCGACTTAGGAAGCACAAAAGAGAGTATCATCAAAGCTATAGCACCCAAGTTTCGCCATAACCTTGTAGCCGCACACCCTATGGCAGGAACAGAAAACTTTGGTCCAAGCGCTGCCATTGAAAATCTCTACACTGATAAAGTTGTTGTTTTATGTGATTTAGAGCAGAGCGGTGAGCACCAAAAAGAGCTTGCAGTGCGTCTCTTTTCAGCCTTACACATGCAGATACACTATATGCGCGCTCATGAACATGATCGTCACGCCGCTTTTATATCACACATGCCTCATGCCATCTCCTACTCCATCGCCAATACTGTTATGGATCAAGAGAACAAAGAGAGCATCTTAACACTCGCTTCTGGAGGGTTTCGCTCTATGAGCCGTCTCGCAAAAAGTTCACCTAAGATGTGGGAAGATGTTTTTAAGCATAACTCTAAAAATATTCTCGAAGCGATAGGGCTTTTTGAAAATGAACTAGACAAAATGAAAAATGAGATTAAAAACGAAGATTTCAAAGCGCTCAACAAACGAATGCAAGATGCGAATAAATTGCAGGATATTTTTTCTTAATGCCCATTGCGTGTGCCACAAAAAGTGGCAGGTACGGTTTTTAAAGAGTCTCTAAGAAGGTTCTCTCTTGTTTACTAATTATCGTATAGGTTGCCATCTATATTCTGGGTCTATTACCTCTATGAATGGCACTTTTTGTGATATATGACAAGCGTTACATAATATTTTTGTCTCCTCGTAGGCCTCAGCTACTGCTTTGGCATCATGTTTCTGAAGAGCTTTTCTCATAACATTATATTGGCTATTCAAAAACATAGATTTGGCATCCAATGCTCGCTTAGGTCTTCGAATAATACCATTTTCCATAGCTTTCTTGATTTTATCCCAATTATAAAGCGCAAGATCATAATTTTTATCTTTAATTGAATAATAGAAAGTATTAAATCGATATCCAACCTCAACCATGGCTAAATCAAATCCTCTAAACTGTTTTTGAATTGCCATAAATTTTCCATTAGTTGTATTTATATCAAGCAACCAGTCCGATCTAGTAGAGTAGTTGTTACCTGCGTGCAATAAACCGAAAATCATACATATAAGATATAGTTTTTTCATTTTTTCTCTCTTATGCTACGGTATAGATTAGTTTTTCTAATATATCAGCCCCAGTTACTTCAACATATCTCATAGGATATCGAAGCCCATCAAGTGGTCTCTTGTATGCTCTTGTAGCTATCACATTAACATGTCCTACTTTTGAAACCGAATCTATATGCTTATGACCAGATAGCGTCATTAATAAATTTTTATATCCAAAAAACTCTTTTTTTACCTCATCACTATTGCCAAGTACATATTTATGAATATCATCTGGTTCTGTTCCTCCCCAATAGTTACTATATGGGTGGTGATTAAGAATTATTGTAGGCAATCCCTTTGAGAGCATCTTTTTGGCGAAAGTAATAGTTTCTTTTTTATATAGACCATTATTTTGACCATCTATACTGCTATCAAGACCCAAAATCTGACATCCTTTTTTTTGCACTGCCCAGTCTCTATCACTGATAATCATATTTTCAGAATCAAAAAATAGTTTTGCAAAGCCTTTAGCATCTAAGCCATCTTTTGGCTTTGGTGACGACTCTTTATTTCCTCGAACCAGATAAAATGGACAATGAAGTTTTGAAAGTATCTCTTTATAAAGTAATGCATCTTTTATCCCTGGAGTATTGTTGTTGAAATTATCCCCTCCTAAAATAACAAAATCAAGATCTTTGTAATTTTTGTTTATGTGCGAAACCATCAACTCCATAGATTTTACAGATGATTTATTACTTAAATCCATATGAGTATCAGTTGCGTGGATAAATTTCAAAGTAGGTGTATTTACTTTTTCACTTTCACTTGCAATTAAAGACATACTTCCTAATACAGCAGCGGTTTTTATAAATGTTCTTCTTGAATTGTCTTTCATAACATCCTCTTTTTGTAAAATTTTTTAACGCATGCTAATGATAAACCAAGTTAAGGGGAAAAAGAGGGGAAGAAACTTTATGAAAAAAATGTTTTAAAATATTCTTCATAAAGCATATACGCTACTAATAAGATCGTAAATAAAAAAACAAAATAGAGTAGATTTTTTATTATTTTCAATACTTCTCCTTTTTTATTATTTTAACACACAAAGAGGTGAGAAGAGAAGAGAAGAGAAGGGAAGTAAAGTATTTTACAGCACATCAGCGATCAACTCAATTGGATTTTTAAATACAACATCAAGTTTAGATACATGAAGAGAGTTTCCTATCTGCATGCGACAGGCACTACATTCAGCACTCACTATTTTTGCCTCAGTATCTTTTATCATTTTTGCTTTTGATTCTCCAGCTTTTTGTGCAAGATGAAACTTCTCTATTTGTATCGTTACACCACCAAATCCACAGCATTGGTTTGGATCTTCCATCTCTACAAGTTTATAATTTTGTTTCAATAGTCCCCTCGGTTCTTTTTCTATACCTTGAACTTTCTTAGCGTGACAGGCATCATGATAAGTTACAAGTATATTTTTATCAACTCCCTTTTGAGATAATATCTCTTGAAGATTGCTGTTATGATAGAGCCAATGGCTTGCCATATGTACAAACGGGCTTATCTTTTTAGCCCTCTCATACCATTGAGGTTGGTCGTGAAAAAAATGCATATAATCAACCTTTATCATAGCAGAGCATGTTGCTTCAGGTATAAGAATAGCATCTAATTCATCCATAAATCCCTCAATATATTCGATGTTAAACTTTGCTAAAGCATTCACGCTTTCAAAATCACCTGTAAAATACGAAGGAGCACCGCAACACTTTTGCTGCTTAATCAGATAAACATCAATTTCAAGAGCTTTTAACACCTTTAAAAGAGCAACGCCGATATCCGTGTACATGTAGTTTGCCAAACATCCGATAAAAAGACCAACTTTTCCTTTGCCACCATTATAGATAATCTCTTCGCTCTGGGAGTTTAAAAAGCTTTTTTTTGCCAAACTTGGAAAGAGGCGATCATACTTTATCAAAGGAAAATTTCGAAGATACATGGATTTTCTCTTTTCATCAAGTGTAAAAGCACATGATTGAAATACATATCCAAATTTTGCTGCGATATCCATCACTTTTCTATTTCTTAAAAAGAAAAAGGCTAGCCGTTTATACCAAGCAATACCAAATTTTTCACCTATATCTTTTCTTACTTGCTCGATTATCATATCAGTTTGCAAATCGTTGGGACACACTTCAACGCAAGCAGTACACAAAAAACAACTCTCAAAAATATTTTTTGCATTTTTATCTAACTCAAGAGAACCTCTTTGATAAGCACCCAAAAGATCTATAAATCCTCTTGGGCTTGTTGTTTCATCAGCATGTATATTATGAATCGTACAAACAGGTATGCATTTTCCGCATTTAATGCAGGCATCACTTATTTTACTATAATCGAACATTCTCTACCTTTTCACGAATAACTCCATCTTTCATAACAATAATTCTCTCGCCTATCTCTTTTGCCTCTTCTTTATTATGAGTAACATATAAAAGTGAAAAACCTAACTTTTTTTGCAAAGAGACTATTTTTCTTCTGAGTTGTTTATTAAGATCTTCATCCAAGCTAGAAAGTGGTTCGTCCATCAATACTATCTTTGGTTTGACTATCAATGCCCTAGCAAGTGCTACTCTTTGTTGCTCTCCACCAGAGAGATTTTCTATGCGTTTATAGTTGTAGTTTTGAAGATCAACCATAGATAAATAACGTTTGACATCCTCGTTTATCTGATTTTTCGGTATATTTTTCATTTTTAAACCAAATGCAACATTTTCCTCCACATTCATATGTGGCCAAAGTGCTAAGTCTTGAAATACCATAGAAATACCTCTCTTGTATGGAGGAAGATAACTTTTAGCATCTTTTGCAATAATTACTTCATCAAACTTAATAAGACCTTTTGTCGGGGCTATAAATCCTGCTATGAGTCTTAATATTGTTGTCTTTCCAGAACCAGAAGCACCTATTATCACCACTCTTTGTGCCGATTTGATTTGTAAATTAAGTCCCTTAAGTATCTCTTTAGATTCGTCTAAATGATTAAAATATACATCTTCTATGGATATCATGCTCTCTCCTTTTTTCTAAACAGCATCATGGCTAACAAAAAAGGTATCAAAGCACTAAGCGTCATAATAATACAAAGCGCAGCAATGATCTCCTCTTTTCCATTTGCCATCTGTGTTACAATATAAACAGGTAGCGTCTCATATCCTGGAGGATACACTAGCATTGTAATCGTATTTTCTCTTAAAATAAATATGTAAAAGACAATAAATACAACACCCAAAACTTTATAGCTAGCCGGTAAAAATATATACTTAAGTATCTTTTTCCAATCTGCACCAAAAATCATAGCTGCCTCCACCATAGAGTATGGCATCTGCGTGAACCTGTGCTGAATGAGTTTACTTCCCAAAAAAAGATATTTTGCAAAATATCCAAAAAACACAATCAACACGGAGGTATAAACAAAATCGATCCAAGGTCTATTCCAAAACAAAATAAGAGCTATCCCTAATACAGTAGAAGGTACAATAAATAAAAAGATTAAACTCATATCAATCAATTTGCTGACTAAAAAGACCTTTGAGTAAACAATATATGCTGCTATGAAGGCAAAAAAAGTTAATATAGTTGCACTAACGCTTGCAAATAGCAAAGAGTGCAGTAATGAATCTAAACATTTCACAAAGGCAATTAAAAAAATATCAACACTACCTATCTTACTAAACAAACCCCAAAAAGGCACAACTACCATAAAAAAAGCACAAAAAATCATAATAGCTACAATATAGATCTTTTGATTATTTTCAAGTTTAAAGATATGAATATAGTCAAAAGATTTATATTTAAAAATTCGTTTTTCAAGGTAAAACTGCTCAATAAAAAGCACAAATAGAGCAATCAATAGCATCGGCATTGCCATCATAATAGCACCATCAAAGTTATAAAATGCGCTAAACTGAACAAAACTCTCTAAAGGAAAAACTGAGTATCGAAGCACATTGGCAACACTATATTCGCCAAAAGATAAGATAAAAACCAACAAAAAGGAGAGTATAATTGAAGGTAAGATCAAAGGAATAGTTACTCGCGAAAGAACATATTTTTTATCACAATAGATATATGCTGCCTCTTCTAAATGTGGATTGATATGTTTAAGATAAAACAGAACAAATAGAACAGGTATAGGCAAATATAGCGTAAAAAGAACCAAGCTAACACCCAAGAAACCAAACAGTAACTCACTAAAAAAACCAACAACTCCCAACATATCAACCCAGCCTAATGCTAAGATATAGGGTGGTAAAAGAAGAGGTATAAGCATTAAAAACAGTATGGCTTTTTTTAGAGATATATTAGTCTTTCCTAAAATCAAACCTACTAAAGTCCCTATCAATGTCGTCATAAAAGAGACAAATACAGAAAGTATTAGTGAGTTAAAAAAACTGTCAAGACTCTCTTTGCTGTGCAATAGTTGTATCAATATATCTTCTTTTCCTATCGCCTCAATCACCATGACCGCTACAGGTGATACACAGATAAAAAATATAATAGTGAAAACTATCCAAGAAAAGAGTTTTTGTGACATCTATTTAGCCAACCAATCTTTTAGATAAGGTTGAATTTTCACCATCTCTTTTGCAACTTGAGCATAATCAACTTGCATCACTCTTAAATCTGAGATTGACTTCAATTCTTTTGGACCTTCCACTCCTTTGTGAAGTGGTATTTGTGCACAATCAGCTTTGGCAAGTTTTGCTTCTGTATCTCTACTTAGTAAGTAATCAAAAAGTTTTTTGGCATTTGTTGAATGTTTTGCTCCCTTAATTAGCATCACTGCATTTGGCACTACGAATACACCCATCTGTCTATCTTTTTGATCTGGATAGATAAACTCTACAGGTTTCCCTGAACGAAGCCTACTAATAGCATCATCACTGTCCACTAATGCAAAGTCATATTTTCCAGAAGCAACAAAGTCTGCACTCTCACCATTACTTGTAGAGATAGCTATATTATTAATCTTCATCTTTTTCATAAAAGCTTTGGCTGTCTTCTCTCCTAAATATGTAAAAAGAGCAGAGATATGAGATGTACTTGTTCCAAAGAGAGGATTTGCTATAACTCCTTTTCCTTCAAGTGCTGAATTTGCATAATCCATCACAGAATAAGGCTTCATAATAGCATCTTTATGCACAATAAACAACCTGACTCTTGCAGAAAAACCACACCATGTATTGTCGCTGCTCTTAAATACTTTATCAATGCCTTTTGCATTTGGGCTTTTATAAGGAGCAAGAATTCCTCTGTTTCTCAAAATTTCTGCACGAATAGGCTCGTTTGCCCAATATATATCTGCTTGAGGATTTCTCTTCTCAGCTAAAAGACGGTTCATAACACCTGTGCTTTTTGACTCTTCACTATCGTACAGAGCCTTAACTTTGATGCCTGTCTCTTTTTCAAAATCTTTTAAAATAGGCTCAGAAAAGACTTGATCTTGTGAAACATACACGGTTACAGAGCCATTTTGGGAAGCTCCGAGAGTCAAAAAACTTAACAAACATATTAAAATTATTCTACTCATTTTCCACTCTTCACTACAAAATCATCAAAAGATGTTTTAGCATCTGCCTTTGTCCAAAGCCCTACACCACCGCTTTGTTGGATGCTATCATCATATACATCAAGAATTTTTTCACCATCAAGATATCCTTCAAAATGATCTTCTTTTTGAATAATTTTCATTGAGTGCCAAGCTTTTGAAAGCTTAACATTAGCTGATTTTAACTCTGAACGACTACCATCAATAACTTTGTAAAATCTAAAATTGTCTTCAAGGGGATTAAATCTTGCAACATAGTAATTATCCTTATCTTTTACTCTCCAGATAATTCCTCCTCCTTGATCGATTCGTCCACTATTTGCATGAAATTTAACACTTATCTCACCATCTTTAAAAGGAATAACTTTTGTGAAAGCGAGGTTAAAACCACTACCAAATCCTAAAAAACCTTTTTTGTTATCTTTCATTGAGAAAACTTTTTCACCAGAAGGTGCTTGTGTAAATTTTTGCGTCTCCCATACAGAAACAACTTCCCATGATTTTGGTATTGAACCAAGCTTTAGCGATTCAAAATTCTCTTGATACATTTTTGCTTGCAGTGAAATACAAATGAATAAACTTCCTAGTAATATACTTTTTTTTCCTAGCATAATCAAACTCTCTTTTTAAATTTTTATCCCAAATATGTTATGAAAAAATACTTTATATTTTCTCTTTATTAAAGTCCCATTTTTGCAGGATTTAATATATTATTTGGGTCAAGAGCTTTTTTAATATCTCTAAAAAGCTCCATTTCAGCATGTGTAAAAGCTATATCCATAAAAGGTGCTTTGCTTAATCCAATCCCATGCTCACCACTAAGTGTACCTCCAAGTTCTACTACCATTTTAAAAATCTCTTCAATAGCTTTATGACCTTCCTCTAGCTCTTTTTCATTTGAACCATCCACCATAACATTAACATGAATATTGCCATCACCTGCGTGACCAAAACATGGTACTTTAAATCCATACTTTTCACCAATAGCATATATCTTTTTTAGTGCAACTGGTAGCATACTTCTAGGAACTGAGATATCTTCATTGAGTTTTTTAGACCCATATATCGTGATTGACGGTGAAGCATTTTTTCTCGCATACCAAAGCTCATCTCTTTGCTTTTGATCTTTTGAAACTATAAAATCTTGTGCTCCATTCTCCTTAAATGAGTTTTTAAGTGTCTCAAGTTGAAACTCTATCTCCTGCGGAACATTTCCATCAACATCTCCTATCAGTAAAGCTCCAGCACCATCTGGTAATTCAATATCTAACTTCTCTTTTAGAGCTTTTACTACCAAAGAATCCATAAACTCCATGGCCACAGGATTTGCTCCACTAGAGAGGGATTTAAAGACTGCATTCATAGCATCTTCAACAGAGGAAAATATTCCCATATAAGCTTTTGTATATTTTGGCTTTGAAATCAACTTTAGCGTAATTTCTGTAATAACCGCCAATGTTCCTTCACTAGCCGTTAATAATCCTGCTACATTATAGCCTGCAACATCTTTTATTGTCCGCTTTCCAGCCCTTATTATCTCTCCGCTTGCTCTAACTGCTCTTAGTGCCATTACATAATCTTTAGTGATTCCATATTTAGCTGCTCTCATGCCACCTGCATTTTCACTAACATTTCCCCCTAGCGTCGAATACTCTTCACTTGCAGGATCTGGTGGGTAAAAAAGCCCCAACTTTTCTACAGCATTTTGTAGATCTTTGTTAATAACTCCCGGTTGCACAACTGCAACCATATTTTTTTCATCGATTTCAAGAATCTTATTCATATGTTTTTCCATTGCTAGCGTGATACCACCACTAACAGGTAATGCCCCGCCCGTAAAACCAGAACCAGCACCTCGCGGAATAACAACTATCTTATGATTACTGCAATAGAGTAAAATCCGACACACATCTTCTTCATCTCTTGGAAAAACAACTGCATCAGGTTCAAATCTTGTTCTTGTTGCATCATAAGAGTATGCAATAAGATGAGCCTTATCGCTATATACATTTTCTTTTCCTAGCATATCCTCGAAAGAGTTTATATGTTTTTTTTCTATCATAAAAAGTTCCTTTATTTTCTATCTATTCCTATCACTTCTGATATATCTTTAAAACCATCTTTTTTCATCAATTCTAGCAAGTCACAGTTGATATTTTTTGTGACCGAAGGACCCTCAAAGATTAAAGCACTATACAACTCGACAAGAGATGCACCAGCTTTCAATCGCCGATAAACTTCTTCTGCGCTACTGATACCGCCAACAGACACAAGTACTGTTTTTGTAAAAAACTCCTGAGCCAAAGCCTCAAAGAGTTCAAAACTTTTTTCACACAACACCTCTCCACTAATACCGCCAAAATTTTGAGCACCTGGTAATAATGAATAATCAGTAGTTGTATTAGTAGCTACGATTCCTTTTGCACCGTTTTCAATAGCAACATGGCAAATCTCAAAAACATCAACAATATCTAAATCAGGAGCAATCTTTAAAAAGAGTGGTTTATCTGTCTTCTCTTGCGCCATACAGAAAAGTTCTTCTATAAACTGTTTACTCTGTAAGTCTCTTAAGCCAGGAGTATTTGGGGATGAGAGATTGATAACTAAAAAATCTGATATATCTTTAAAACCATCAATGAGAACCTCATAATCTTCTACTATCTTTTTATCTTTAGATGTTCTATTTTTTCCTATATTTGCAGCAATTGGCATATTTAAAGAATAGTGTTTTAATAGATTAGATTTCACTTCTTCAAGCCCTTCATTATTAAAACCCATTGCATTTTGTATAGAGTTGTACTTCGGATAACGAAATAGTCTTGGTTTTGGATTTCCTTCCTGCGGTCTTGGTGTCACTGTGCCAAACTCTACAAAACCAAATCCAAGTGCTTTTAAGGCAGGTAACATACTTGCATTTTTATCAAATCCTGCAGCTAATCCAACAGGATTTTGAAAAGTCATACCTAGGATTTTTTGTTCTAACATTCTATCTTCATAAGAAAATTTTTCACTCATTGGCTTAAGTAGATATGGTAAATACTCTCCTAAAAAATATAAACTCTTTTCGATTAAATTGTGGGCGGTTTCTGGATCCAATTTATATATATACTTTTTAATGTTTTGATACATGATATTTTTCCCGTAATTATCTAAGTAAGTTTATACAATAAAAGTGAGGGAGAAAAGGGGGGGGGAAGCTTTTGTCACCCTTATTTATATCATATATTTTTAATTCGAATTATGCATTAAAAAATTTTCAAAAGAGCAGAAAAAAAGTTGAGTTACTGAAGTTATCATATAGAAAATCACAACTTTAAAAAATAGCTAAAGACGGTAATGAAAGTTATGGTATCATTTGTACTATGAAAAATAATCAAGATATTTTAAACATATTAAATACAAAAAAAGTCCTTTATGCTGAAGATGAAGAAGGTATTGCTAGAAATACTATTGAAATATTAGAGCTTTTTTTTGAGAAAGTAGTCTATGTCAAAGATGGGCAGGAAGCATTGGATGAATTTCTGTACAACAAGCATGATGTACTCATTTTAGATATCTGCATGCCGAATATGGATGGACTTGAAGCCATTGCAAAGATTCGCTCTCACGACAGACAAGTGCCAATTATTATTCTTTCTGCTTTCAATCAACAAGAATATCTTTGGCGTGCAGTTGAATTGAAAATTGTCAAATACCTGACTAAGCCATATAATATCGATATCCTAAGCGATGCCTTAAAGGCCGTGGCACTTGAATTAGTTAATTACAATGTCATAGTAAATTTGACAGAAAATACACAATACGACTGTATGCAAAAAAACATCATAAAAGATCATAAAATCTCCAAATTATCAAAAAAAGAGGTGCGTTTTCTTGAATACCTACTTAAGAGAAAAAATCATATTGTCTCATTTGAAGATATCTATGAGTATGTATGGGAATACGAGGCACCTAGCAAAGAAGCTATAAAATCAGTTGTAAAAGATCTAAGAAAGAAGATAGGTAAAAATTTCATAAAAAATGTTTATGGCATAGGTTATACTTTAGAAGCATGAAAGAAAATTTCAAATTAATTATACTTTTTTTTACAATTGCATATATGCTTGTCACTATTGTCTTTTTTAATTTTTATAAAAATCTATCTATACAAGATACAAAACAAGAGGCAATTTCAATTTTAAGCACAATGAATGCCCTCAGAAGCTACATAGAAAATACACAACGCCCTTTGATAGAAAAACTAAAATCAGAAGGCAAGCTTGATGAAAACTTTTTTAGCTCAAAAATATTATCTTCTTCTTATATAACAAAGAATGTCTATGATATATTACTAGCTAACAAAAAAATAAATTATGAGTACAATCTAGCAGCAATCAATCCAACAAATCCAAGCAATAAAGCCAATGCATTTGAAGCTTCAATCTTGAAAAAATTTCAAAATAAAGAACTGGATAAATATTTTGCAATCCAAAATGAAAATGGTACGAATTATTTTTATATCGCCCTACCAACAAGCAGAAATAGAGAATCTTGCCTAGAGTGCCACGGCATTCCATCGGTTGCACCTAAAGCGATGATTAAAAAATATGGTGACCAAAACGGTTTTTATGAGAGAACTGGCGATTTAAGAGCACTTATATCCTTAAAAGCTCCAGTTGGAGATATAATAAAATTTCATCTTAAGCAGTTTGTTATAGGTGGCATTGCTATGTTTGTTGTTTTTGTCATCTTTTTACTCTTTATTTATGCACTCTATAAAAAAGAGAAAACGCTACAAGACAAAAGAGAAAAATTGCTTCAAAATCAGAATAAATTAGCGTCCATGGGGGAAATGATAAATAATATTGCTCATCAATGGAGACAACCCCTTGCACAATTATCTGCGATTTTAATAAATATTGAACTTAGATGGGGAAAAGATAAACTTACAAAAGAAATTCTTAAAGATAAAATCATAGAAGCAAACGAACAAATATCTTTCATGTCTAATACTATTGACGATTTTCGAAATTTCTATCTTAAAAACCAACATGATAAAGATTTTTTTATAAATGAAATAATAGAACATGTAGAGCATCTTGTTTCAGCTTCTCTCAATGAAAACAAAATCACCTTAGAAACTATAATTACTGATAATTTTTCACTGTATGGCTGTCCAAACGACTTAACACAAGTCATTATCAATATCATAAACAATGCAAAAGATGCGCTTGTTGAGAACAAAATAAAAAATAAAAAAATTATACTCAAAACTCATCAAGAAGAGAAACAAAAAATCATCTCTATCGAAGACAATGGAGGAGGAATAGCTTCTGATATCATGGACAAAATTTTTGAACCTTACTTCACAACAAAACATCCAAGCATTGGTACTGGTATTGGTCTATATATGTGTAAAACAATTGTGGAAAAGAAAAGTGGTGGAGAATTAAAAATTAAAAATAGCGACCGTGGTGCTCTGTTTGAGATTATTTATAAGAACGATAAGATAAGTTAGAATCACTTATCTTCAACTCCACAAGGCATTGAAAAACTTGTTATTGAACTTAAAAAGAGCGTTTAACAGAAGAGTATATTACTGATAGATTTGGGTGATTAATGCCCAAACTCATCAGAGATTTCATGCCCGACTATCTTTTCTAGAATGTCTTCCATAGTGACAATTCCTATCCACTCTGACTGACCCACTACGGTTGCCATATGTACCTTGCCCTTAATCATACGGTGAAGCATATCATCAGCTTTTGCATCGGCTTGTACATGTACAAATTTATGACCTGCCGTAAAATTTTCTACACTTCCTAACTTATCACCTAAGCCTAGCAATCTTTTTATATTTAAAACACCTACAATACGGTCATCTTGAACAACAGGAAAACGGGTATAACCACTCTTTTTCAGCTGCTCTATTTTCTCTTCATCAAGTTCATCTTTTAATCTAACCGTATGTACTTTCTCTTTAGGTGTCATAATACTCTCTACTGTGATATCTTGCAGTGAAAGCGCTCCAAGAAGGATATTGCGATCAAGTGCGTCTATATCACTCTCTTCAGACTTGTGGTGTGTTTCAATGACATGGCGAAGCTCACGACGATTTAAAAGATCAGGAAGTTCAGCCCCCAAGGTTTTATCAAGAATAAAGGCTATTGGTCCTGCAAAAGGGTAAAAAACAAACATCAAAACACGAACGACACCAGCAACACGCGCACCAACAAAAAGAGCATGACGCGTGAGAATAGCAGCAGGAAGAACCTCGCCAAAAAGTAAAATAAGTGCGGTAGAGATAATCCCTGCCATCACACCCTCACCTACAACCCCGCCGAGAAAAATGGAGAGCGTAGCATTTACAGCAGTATTGCCAAGAAGAAGAGTCACAAGAAGCAGATTGCCTTGTTTAACAATAGGCAAAACACGCATAGCATTTCTATCACCAAGATCAGAAGAGCGCTGTACCTCATCAACGCCAAGCCCCATAAGCCCGATTGTTAAACCAGAAAACATACCCGAAGCGCTGATAAGCGCAATGATAATTAAAATGTCCATAAAGTCCTATACCAAAATTATTATATTTTCGCAATAATACCACAAAGCTATTATCCTTGTAATACCTGCCATACTTTAATCGCTTGCACATGCTCTTTGACATCATGTGCACGGATAATCTCTGCACCATTTTCAATAGCCTTTACATGTAAGGCTATGCTGCCACCTAAGCGTTCCTCGGGAGCTGAAGCAGAGATGGCATCTATCATTGATTTTCGACTTGCTCCCACTAAAAGAGGATAGCCAAGTTTTAAAAAATGCTCTAGCTGTGCGATAAGAGCGATATTATCTTCAAGCGTTTTACCAAAACCTATTCCCACATCTAAGATAATATTTTCGATATTAAATCTTTTTGCTTTTTGGATTCTCTCTTGAAAGAAACTACTCACATCTGTGATTACGCTTTCATAAGAGGGATTTTTTTGCATCGTTTGTGGCGTACCTTGCATGTGCATAATGATAGCTCTTGCCTGATATTGCGCGCATAAACCACAAATGGCATCATCTTGTAAGCCTGTAATATCATTGACAATTGAAAAACCATTATCAAGTGCGTATCGAACCACGCTTGGAGTATAGCTATCAATGCTTAATGGCTTACTCTCATAAACTTTTTGCTGATAGAGTAAGTCAATAATAGGTCTTACTCGCTCAAGCTCTTCTTTTTCGCTAACAAAAGCACTCCCAGGGCGTGAAGAGACACCTCCAATATCAATAATATCAGCGCCCTCTTCTATCATCTGCATCGTTACATGCAAGGCTTCTTTGTCTTTGAAACGACTCGAAGCGTAAAAGCTATCATCATTGGCATTTATCACGCCCATTACCTCTGGAAGTTTTGGAGTGTGTGATTTTAAAAACTGCTCTAACTCTAAGGCTAAGGCTTTGAGTCCAAAAGGCTGTGCCAACTCTTTACGACTTAACTCTTTGAGTTGTTTAGTGTTAGCAATTAAAAGGGCATCAACATGTGAGGTTGTGGCAAGTACCGTTCCCTTTGGCACTGCTAAATCAGCACCGATAGAGAGCGCATCTTGTTTTAAGATATTTGCACCCCCTACATGTAAGGCTTTTATATAAAAAAAATGTAGCTTCATCTTTGAAGAGAGGATACTAACGCCCCCTCCATCAACACCGAGTTTTTTTAATACTTCTCTTACATGTAAGGATGTTGGAAGTTTCTCAAGAAGCACGGCGAGGCTCCGCTATAAAAGTCATAAGCAACATCACTAAAATACTTTGTGAGCGTCCATTGAGGGGAGTAAGACGATAGGCTAAATCAAAAGCGTCTAACTGCTCTTGATTTAGCTCCATCATCTCTACCATAAAAGCGTGATGATATATCTGCTCTATTAACTCTTGCAAATCATGTTTTTTTAATTTTTCATTCTCTTTTACAAAAGCAAAAAGTGCTTTCAAATCCAAATTTTTTAGTGATATATTAAGAAGAGCAGTACTGTTTTTATCTTTTACATGTACCATAGGCAGTCGTGAGCGTATAGTCGGTAAAAAGATAGATTTTGAAGATGCTAAAAGAATAAAAACTATATTTTTTGGAGGTTCTTCAATGATTTTTAAAAGAGAATTTTGAGAGATGGCATTAAAACTTTTTGCACCTAAGATAAGAAATTTTTCTCTCTCTTCACTAATATAAGCTTCCGCAATAACTGCTTTAGCATCTTCTATAAGAAAGTCCTCACGCATATAAGTCACGCAACGATAAGGCTTTATATCTTCTTTTAACTGCTCGGCATATTCTTCTATATTTTCACATATATAGATGTGACTCTTAGGCAAATCAGCCATCTATGCTTGTTTCTCCAAAAAGAACTGCGCTCAAAGATTCATCAAAAAGTCTATATAATTGTAGTAATTTTATATCAATATGTTTATCATAAGATTTTAAAGTCATAGCATTTTGAAAATTTTCATCCATCATCCAGAGGTAGCTATGATCATTTCGTTTTGCAATATCAGAGCGTCTACACTCTCCACGTCCGATATACCAGAAGAAATATTCATCCTTATATGCGAGCGAAAGCATATCTTCAAACATGTCAATCATCTCGCCACCAATAATTTCATTATATCGTGGATATATCGAATCAATAGGAACAATAGGAATTAATGGGCGTCCATGCGTAGATTTATTAAGTGAAGTAATAATATATTTTTCTAACCACATATACTCTTCATCAAGAATAAGCACAATAGTTTTAGAGTCTAAAATTTGAGCAATAGCATTTTGAGTTGCTGGCAGCCACTCAAAACGCAGCTCCTCAAGCCAACTTAAAGATGCTCCCTCTGAACGTATTGCTTCTAAAGTCCAAGTCCCAAAGTTTGTCATTGTTATTTTTCAAGCTCATAAGTACTATGTAAAGAGCGTACTGCTAGTTCTGCGTATTTCTCTTCTATAATCATGGAAATTTTAATCTCTGATGTAGAGATCATCATAATGTTTATATTTTCATCCGCCATAGTGCTAAAGCCTTTGGCGGCAACACCTGTGTGAGACTTCATTCCAACACCTACGACAGAAACTTTACATATACTATCATCATACTCCGCTTCTTGCACTTCGTTATTATCAATAAAAATCTGCACAATATTTTTAGCATCACCTATCTCCGTTGTAGGCACAGTGAAACCAAGGTGCGTAGTACCATCATATCCTACTGTTTGAATGATCATATCAACATTTACGCCACTTTTAGCCAAAGCTGTAAAAATGTCTGACGCAATGCCTGGTCTATCTACAACACCGCGCATTGAAACACGAGCCTGATTTTTATCGAGTGCAATACCACTTACAAGTGCTTGTTCCATAATATCCTCTTCATTTGTTATTAGTGTTCCCTCAGCATTTGAGAAACTTGAGCGTGTAACTAAGTTTACATTTAATTTTTTTGCCATTTCAACAGAGCGAGTTTGTAATACTTTTGCCCCTAAAGATGCAAGCTCTAACATCTCATCATAAGATATTTTATCAATCTTACGCGCATTAGGCTCAATTCTAGGGTCAGTAGTATATATACCCTCCACATCTGTATAAATTTCGCACAAATTAGCTTTTAAAGCTCCTGCAATAGCCACAGCAGAGAGATCACTCCCTCCGCGCCCTAAAGTTGTCACTCGACCATCTTCAGCAATACCTTGAAAACCTGCCACAACAATAATGTTTCCATCATCTAAGGCTGTATGCATTATAGTTGGGTCTATATGTTCTATGCGTGCTTTTGTATGCCAAGAATTTGTTAATATTCCAGCACGACGTCCCGTCATAGATGTAGCCTTATGACCCATTTCATTAAGCGCAATAGCCAATAATGAAGCAGTTACACGCTCTCCAGAACTGAGGAGCATATCTACTTCCGCCCGTACAGGATTGTCTGAAAAATGCTCTGCATAAGAGACAAGCTTATTTGTCTCACCGCTCATAGCCGACACAACTGCAACAACCGTATGACCTTGCGCAACTGTTTGAGCGATACGGTTAGCAACATTTTGAATACACTCTAAATCACCAACACTTGTGCCACCAAATTTTTGTACTATCAACATTAGAGGTAACCTTCTTTTTTAAAATACTTTATCACTTGCTTATATATAGGTTTTTTAAAATGTGTAAAATATTTCATCACCTTATCAACAGAGACAAATTTATAATTCATAAATTCAGGATGTTTTGTGTCAAGATTTATCTTTGCTTTTTTCTTTAATCTGACGAGATAATATTTCTGCTTTTGCCCAACGAAAGGTTTCATTTTCTTAGCAGAACCCTCGGGAAATTCATAAGAGATCCACTCTGGATACTTGGCGATAATTTCCACCTTGTTGGTTCCTATCTCTTCTTTGAGTTCACGAAAAAGGGCTTCTTTGGCACTTTCATCAGCATCAATCCCACCTTGAGGAAATTGCCATACATCTTGCATATCATTACGCTCAGCAATAAAAATCTCTCTATCTTGAGGATAATCACTAGAAACGATAATAGCGGCTACATTTGGACGGTACAATTTGTCTTTACTCATTTTAAGATTCACTTATATAATTTACTTGCGCAATTATAGCTAAAGAATTTTAAGGACATAAGGTGAATCACAATTATTTAGTGTAAAATTGCACTCATGAATCTATTATATCTTTTAACATTAACCATTACAACACTCATTTTTATAGGTTGCGCTCAAAGCATTGAAGAAAAACAACTTGTAAAAGATGATAAAAACATCACCATACAACTCGAGGCAGTTGTTTACCCAAGCATCAATCAAGATATCCTCTCTCCTTTCGAGGGTGAGATAAGTAAGGTTTTTAAGAAAAATGGCTCCGTCGTAAAAAAAGGTGATGTTTTATATCAATTTGATCTAAAAAATTCCAAAATTGATATCAAAAAATTAAAAAATGAGATTAAAATTTTAGAAAAACAGATTGACGCAGACAATAAATATCAAGACAATCAATACATAAGAAATAATACAAAATTGTACCTTGAAAAGATTACAGCACTTCATGCTCAAGGATATGCAACACAAGCAGAGTTATTTAATGCAAAAAAAGAGTATTATGCTCAAAAAGAGATTACTACAGATAGGGCTTTGAATCAAGAAAAAGCTAGAGACAGTCTACTTATGTTGCTTGATGATAAAAAATCCCAACTTCAAAAAATCCAATATGAAATCAAAAATGCAACTGTTGCAAGTGACTATGATGGCTACCTTGTAAATTCTCATATCAAAATAGGCGCTCAAGTAGCAAAATACTCTAATATGGGAACAATTATAAATATTAGCAATGTGACTGTAAAAGCAGGCCTTGCATCAGGGCTATATCCTTTTATTCATAAGGGAGATAGTGTTCATATTGATTTTATCGTTACGCCGCCTTACAGTGTTGAGGCAAATATCACCAAAATCGTACCTATAATAGATCCTGAATTAGGAAGAATGGTTGTTGATATAGCTCTTGAAAATCGTGATTATATCTTGCAAGATGGCATGAGAGCAATGGTGAAAATTGGACTCAAAAAAGAGTACCAAGACAAAGTAAAAAAGTTTTTTATAGATAAAAAAGAGCAAAAAATCGTAGAAATAAATTCGGATATAGGTGAAAGGTAACTCCTAAGTTACTTTCACGTCTTTTATAGCAAGTTCTCGTATAATTTTTGTTGTTATGCGTCCTTGTCTATGGCCACGAGCAAAGTTAATCGCACCAAACATAATCAAAATAGCAATAGAGAGATACACAGCCAAATCAGAGCCATACTCTATAGAAAACCAGTTTGCAACTGTGTCGGCAATACGAGGTGAAACTATCATCAAGACTGCACTAGCATACAAAAGCAAAGCCAAAAAACGCTTGTGTGTTTTATATTTTTCAGAGAGAGTAATCACTAAAATTGCGATACTAAACATAAGAATTAAAATTATTTTTATTGCTATCATTACTGTGCCTTTCCTATAAGATACTGCATCATAATACTGATACTATTGAAAATCGACTGCCCTTTTTCCATTGAGTAGTCGGTATAAGTGATAGTGCAAGGCATCTCTTTATAGTGAAGATCATTTGCCTTGATAATATCAATCACCTCAGAGGCATGTGCCATCTCATTTTGTGTCATCTCGAAGGATGGAAATTTTGCAATATTGATAAGCCGAAACCCATTATGTGAATCAGTCAGTTTTATACCACCAAAAAGATAGCCAAACCAGATAGAAAGCTTCAAGACATAATATTTGTTTTTGCTCATATTGACTGTCTTGCCAAGAAATCGAGAACCTAGGATAATATCATAATCACCCTCTTGCATCTCTTTAACGAAAGGTTCTATATCGTGGGGATTATGCTGTCCATCAGCATCATATGTGACAACATAATCAACATCTAAGCGCTTCGCATACTCTATGCCTGTTTGCAAAGCTGCACCTTGTCCCAAGTTGTAAATATGCTTTAAAAGATGAATCCTCTCAACTTTCGTTGCCATTTCACAAGAGTTGTCTGCCGAGCCATCATCTACAACTATAACCATATCATCAGGTCGCACTTCCCGTAGAGATTTCAATACAGACTGTATCGATTGCGACTCATTATACATGGCAATAACAACAGCAATTTTTTTACTCATAAAGCCTCCAAAAATAAAGTATTTTTAATAATAGATCGATATAATAGCAAACAAAGTTTTAAGGTTACTAATGACACGCATCCATACACCAGAATATATACAAAAATTTAGACAAACCATTCAAGATACATACGGGTATGAGATGTATATGGATTTTCTTGTTGTTCCCTCTTTAACATCAAAACCAACTCTTAGCTATCTGCCTTTTATCAACTATACAGACCGAACAAGTGACTCTATTGAGGACTTACAAGAACTTGCCAAAGAGAGTAACTATCTTATACGCACACTCAATCCTCAATATACCTCTTATAAAGATAACGACCCCGTTACAATGCGACTTGCTATAGAGTCAAATAAGAGCGAAGATCTGATGATGCTTTTAAAATCGAGATGTCGTAATAAGGTTCGTAAATCTCATAAAAACTACAACTATACCCTACGTGAGGGTAGTGAGTGTATTGAAGATTTTTATACCATCGTTTCACAGACATACTATCGTCATGGTACGCCTATGCTTAAAAAAGAGCTTTTTTACAATATGCAAAAAAACTTGCAAGATGATATTATCTTTTTTGTCGTCTATGATGAAAATAATAGACCAGCTGCCGCCATGTCCACCTGCATAGATGGAAAGCTTGCCTGTTGCCCATGGGGAGGCGTAGAAGAGAGTTATACGAAAAAATTTGCAGGCTATTTTCTCTACTTTGAAATCATCAAAAGAGTTACACAAAAATTTGATATAGAGGTGTTTGATTTTGGTCGCTCTCCCTACAATGGACCCACCTATAAGTTTAAATCACAATTTGGAGCAACCCCTATCAAGATAGATCTTATAAAACCGCACGCAGAAGATATCTACAACAAATACTCTCTTGCCTCAAATATATGGAAAAAATTACCGCGTTTCTTTGTTGACAGACTTGGACCAAATCTTACAAAATATCTAGCTGATTTATGAAAAAAATCTTCTCATTACTGCTTAAAACCATTGTGCTTTTTGGGCTTGGTTACTATATTTTTCATGATATAGAGGTCTCGCTTTTACTGCCTGCTTTAAATTCATACTCTCTTTTTTGGCTTAGCGTGAGTATCTTAAGCGTTATCGGAAGTGACTTTGTCTTAGCACTGCGTTGGCGTTCACTCTCACAAAATAGTTGCTCTTTGCAAGCCTCTTTTGAATCTATTGTCTTTTCTGTCTTAACAAACACCCTACTTCCTGCTAAACTTGGTGAAGTTGCAAAACTTTTTTATCTCAAAAAGCTCTATAACACAAAACTTTCGCACGGCTTCTCGCTAATGTTGACGGAGCGTTTTTTTGATGTTTTAGTCCTTGGCATTCTTGTTGTTATTAGTGCACAGATTTATTGGAATGATGTGAAGATACAGATGCTTGGATGGCTCAGTGTCTTTTGTATTGTTACGCTCTTTTTCTTGATAAAGCACCCTGTTTCTCGAAAATTAATCCATTGGATACCTACTACTTTTTTAAGAAAATGGCTCATTCGTCTTTATCACCATTTTCAGATTGTTCTTGCAAAAAAATCTGTAATAACACTTAGTCTCTGGTCCGCACTTTTATGGTTTTCGTACATCTTTACCACCATGCTCTTTTTTTATGCGGTTATGGATTTACCCTTAAGCTTTACACAGCTCTTTGTTGCGACTATGGTCTCTTTTATCGCATTTTCTATACCACTACTTCCTGCTGGCAGTGGTACATTCCAAGCAGGGATTATTTTTATCTTAACCCAGTACGGTATCACAAAAGA
Source organism: uncultured Helicobacteraceae bacterium (assembly GCA_947311765.1). Classification (GTDB taxonomy): domain Bacteria; phylum Campylobacterota; class Campylobacteria; order Campylobacterales; family Sulfurimonadaceae; genus S010-53. The sequence goes on along the minus strand of CAMZLS010000018.1, from coordinate 16,828 downwards.
GGAAGCACTTATAGGGAGTATTGTGCTGCAGTTGATTATGGTCTTACCCTCTTCTATTGTCTCTCTTATGATCATACAGAGAAAAAAACTCTCTCTCAAAGAGTTACTAGTATGAGTCATATATATGAAAAATATCCACTCTGGCTTACCATGGATGTCGAACAACTTCAAGATGCAAACTTTGGTGTTAGCATGCACTCTAGCCCAAAGATAGATTATGAAGATATTATTGATAGATGGATAGAGAAGTGTGAACAGTGGCAGATAAAATCAACCTGCTTTGTTCTAGGTAGTTTTGCAAAAAAATTTCCAAAATCTATAGAAAAACTTAGCCTCAATGGGCATGAAGTAGCCTCTCATGGGCTTAAACACAATCTTGTTTACGAAGACACTTTTGATTCTTTTAAAAATTCCATCTCTGAATCAAAAAAAATTTTAGAAAATACCACACAAAAACAGATTAATGGGTATCGTAGTGCTAGTTGGTCGCTTCCTTTTGAAAAAAAATATTATGAAGCACTTGTGCAAGAGGGCTATAGCTATAGCTCTTCATACTTCCCTTTTAAAACTTACATGTATGGAAATAGTATTGATAGAAAAGAACCTTTTGAAATTACAACTGATTCTGGTACAATCAGAGAGATTCCACTTTTAAAATCTCTGCTTCCTTTTAGTGGTGGTTTTTATCTGCGTGTTTTGCCTCTTGTGCTCCATAAAATTTTAATGAAATCACTACTAAATAAAGCTCATAAACCTATCATCTATACACACCCTTATGAGATGCAAGGTAGATATATGCCTCTCTCGATGAGAGAAGATATAAAGATAAATATAGCCTATATTCTCGCTTTTGCAGAGACTTCAGTCACGCAAAATAAGTTAGAAAAACTATTGCAATATGGGCTCAAGGCTTAGAATTTTTCAGCTCTAGTTGTATTATTTTCTTATTGATTTTTTCATGAACACTCAAGAAAGAGTCAACGATAATTTTTTCAAACATCTTGTTTGAGCTTTTCGCCACTAACTTTATCGCTTCATCATGAGTATAAGCTTGCTTTGATGAACGATTGCTAATGAGTCCAATATAGTATTCCCCAAGAGCTAAAATCTGTGCAAGTTTTGGAATAGCGTCTCCTTTTATACCAAAAGGATAGCCTTTTCCATCATAGCGTTCATGATGGTATTTTATAATAGAGGCTATAGGATAAATATTAGCAACTGGTTCTAGGATTATAGATCCTATCAATGGGTGTAGTTTATAGTTTTCATTTATATCATGCCCCTCTTCAATTAAATCATTCAAATTAGTAATACTGCCTATATCATGAAGTCTTGAGGCATGTTTGAGAGCACTGAGTTCTTGAGTTGTTAAAAATTGTACTTTGCCTACTTCAAGAGAGACGGTAGTAACTTTTTCACTATGTAGCTTTTTAAACTCATCTTCACTTTCTAATAAATGATTTGCCTCTTCTAAGAAAGTGATATAATTTTTAGCGATTGCACCCTCTTGGCTTAATGTGGACATAAAAACACCCGTTAAATCTAAAAAAGAGCCTACTGTACTTTGATTATGTATGCTAATCTCTTCTAGCGTTCCAATCTCAACTCTGTAGCTTGTATTACGAATATAAAACACTTTTGTAAGACACTCAGCGCAATCTCCGATTTCAATTTTAAGTTGATTTTTAGAAAAAAGTTTTACCTGTTGTGCATGAATGACTTTTTTTACCATTGATAAGAGATAGCGCATGTAACCATCATCACCAAAACGGGTTCCGTTTATAGTGTCAAAAAGCAGTCTTGATGTTTTAGCTAACTGGAGTTCTGTACTGTTTTCATCACTATTTTTAAGTGAAGCGTATCGTGAAAAAAGAGACTCAATTTTTCCTTCATAGCGTCTGATATCAATCTCATTTCTAGCATAAAGAGAGAGAAGGTATTTTTCATTTTCTGTTTTGTATGTGATGATTTTATAGTTTCCTGAATCATGAAACTCCTTGACTTCTCTTTTGCTTACATGTAAGGATGCTGCTACGGGTGAGTTGTCGCTATTTAAATCAATATTAGCTGTTAATAAAACATAAGTTTCACCCTGAAGCTGGTACATAACAATATATTCACCCCCTAAATATAAACCTAGATTAATAAAATTATTATAGAGCTCATTTACAGAGCTTGCTCTTGCACTCAAAAGTAAAATTTCATCTAAACCTTGTTCTAATTCATGAGCCTTTGCAAGTCGTTTCATAAATATATAGAGACAATACAGAGAAATTATTAAAAATAATAGAAGTATCCAGGCTACTGTAGAACTCATAAAAGCATCTATGACATATAATGTATCTAAAATGCTTTTTGGAAATATAACATCTAAAAAATAGCGGACATTCTCAATCGCTTGCATTGCGTTTACTCTCCTTGAGCTTTTTTAATCTTTTTGTCTCATACTCTACATATTCTCTATTATCAATCTCGTATATACTCACAATATTGTTTTGATAATAGATAGAGATATTGTTGTGGAACATCTGATAGATGCTAATCCATTCTTTAAGTTTTCCTTGAATTTCAGGACGCCATCTATAGTACCACTGGTGTGTTCCCATATATGAATTTGGTTTATTTTCAACAAATATAAATATTTTTTCGGACATACCAATCTTCAAAAAATGCTCTCTTGGGTCAAACTTTAATAAAAAAACAGGAGTGTTAATATGAAAACCTTTTCCTAAAACCTTAGGATACGATTGCACATAAGATACTATTGTCCAAGTGAAAGGCTCATTTTCTTGCGATAATTTATATAGCATATATGCAAGGTTATTGTATTCCAAAGAGTTAGTAATTTCCATAAAACGCTTACTATCAATCCATCTAGGTACTTGCACAATAATAATCGCTAGAATCATTACGCTTACCAAAAGGGCACTATATTTTGCAATGCGTGAGTTTAAAAATTCCAATGGTTTTGCGATAAGTAGAGAAAAGTAGAAGCCAAAACCCATAGCATACACTAAAAGAAGATACTCCGCTGCACGAAACTGTTTTGCAGCACGAGGCAGACCAAGATTAGCCGCAAAATATATTAATAAAACAGCAATTACACTCAAACTCATTGAGAGAAAAAGAAATTTTTTCCTTGTAAAAAGTGCAAAGAGAGGTAAAAAAAGCATACATACAACCATAAACATCTGCACGCTATTTGTCACGACAAAACTAACCATCTCTCCACCATCAGCTACATTTGCAACACTCTCTTTTGTCTCAAACAGACTATCTAAAAAAGGTGCTGCTGCCCCAAAGTCTTGAGGAATTCCATATTTAATAACAGAGAGCATCCAAAGATTTCCCAGCACAGAAGCTATAGCAATGATAAAGAGACCTTGTTTAAAAGTTTTCCAGCTTAGCTGTCTAAATACTATGGCAGCTAGGAAGATAAAGGCATTGGAAACGACAAGGTAAATAGCGCCTCCCCCATGAAATACAAATACCAAAAAGAGCGTTAATCCATAAAGAAAAATATAAGCTTTACTTTTTGTCACTAAACTTTTTGCTATAAAATAGTTATTGATAAGAAACATTGAAGAGGCAAATTCATAAGCAAGTCCAGCAGCATAACGCTCATAAGGTATATGCTGATTAGAGATAAACTCTTTAAACATCTCCTTGCTTACTTCATCATCCCACAAAAGATAGAAATTAAATCCATACATACTTGTTAGGGGTGGACTTGTACTTATATAGATATAGCCTAAAAATGTATCTGCCAAAGGAGACAAAAGAACTATCCCAAAAAGTGCAACACTAAAAAAAGCGCTGTAGTTAGAATCTGTTATCTTATAAACAACATAATAGAGACCAAAAAGAAGAAAAAACACTAAATAAATAGGGTATATATTAAATAAAACAATAGAGTCAATATGGCTAATCATCTGAAAAAAGAAGACAATTGTTGCCTGTCCAAAAAAGTCTGCACCTGCAGTTTTATGATCTTTAAAGAGAACATTGCTCTGCATGGTATTAACCCACTCTACAAACTGGGCCGTATCAGGAACAGCATCTGCGTAGCTAATAAATCCACCAAGAGAGACTAGATATAAAATATATCCAAATACTAGAAATATTAAAAGTGTTTGAAGTGATTCGGGTGAAAGTTTTTTTTCTATTTTCGAGAGATAATTGCTAGGACCTGCTTTAAAAGTTTTTTTTTGCTTAAGATGAAAATTATCCATATAATCCAATACTGCAATCAGCGATTCTCGAAACCAATCAATAGCTACATCAAAAAAACGTTTCTTCTCAAAGCGATGTAAAAAATACACCTTTAATAGTAGCAATAATAATAAAAAGAGAGGGAGAGAAAAAATATGAAACTGAATCAAAATAGGAACACTCAGCATAACAAACCCTAACATATAGAGAATATTCAACATCACATTATCAAGCCTATCTTTTATCATAAACTGAGGAAATACCCTCTTTGGTATCCAATGAAAAAATACAAAATTCATTATAGATAGTTTGAAAAAATTCCATAAAGATGTCTCAAAGACATCACTCATTATAGCCGTATCAATAAGCATCTATCTACTTCGAGTAGTGACAGCGACGCATAAAGGCATTGGGGTAGATTTTTTGTAGTTTTTCTAAATCTCCTAGTCCCTCTTTAAAATGCTCATACATACCAACACGACCAACATACTGTTTTTTTCGCTTTTCAATTCGTGAGAGTGGGAAATTTTTATAATAGAGCATCTCTTTTTTGGCATCTTTATATACATATGTACTAAAAAGTTGAATACAATAAGCCTCTTGAGGAGAAGTTTTTAAAGTTTCATCTTTTTGTATCTCTTTTGTATCTTTTTTTTCTACCTTGAGCACTTCTTTTTTGATTGGTTTTTCTGCTTGAAGTCCTACTACTTTTGTATTATTTTTTATGATCTCTAAAAGTTTCCAGCGTAAAAATTCTCCATCTCGATAGAGACTTGTATATTCAAAAGGAAGTAGAGAAAAGATCTTTCCTTTTCCATACTCATTAAGTGAGACTAGAGGATTTTTAGATGAACTTACAAGTACTTTTCCTTTTAAAATATAATGTATCTGCTTCCTTTTTGTTACTAATAACTCAAGCGATTTTAGAGGATGTAATTGTGCAATACTTTTCATATCTGTAAAAACAAACTCTTTTGTATTATCATAGGTACAAGGTGAAACTTGAAAATTTAAAAATTTTAGATTTTCAGACTTCAATGCAGGAACACTTAACTCATTTCCTGTTGCATACAAGCCATTTTCTATCCAAAGAACACCACCTTGAGCAATCCAATCTCGTAAAACTTTCTGCTCTTTAGTAGAAAGTTTATGCGCATAACTCAGATTAACGAATACATCATTACTAACTTGCTTGTATTGATTTATCCAGATTGCTTTTGTGTAGATAACATCTAAACTCTTAAAATCTTTTTGTAAACTCCAATAATCAACTCTATCCATTCTTTGTGCATGCAGAGAAACAGAATGCTTGGCATAAAACTCTGGAGAATAATGTCCTTTAAAATCACTACGCACTGCTTCTGATATAAATGGAAACTTTGAAAACTTAGAGATACTCGCTTCAAGCGTTTGGCTTATATCTTGCATTTTTATATCATAAATAACTGTTTTATCTTCTGCTTGTAACTCTTTTTCTACATCACTAATATCTAAATTTTTTTGTGTACATCCGAGTAACAAAAACACTGCAACACTTGCAATAAACATCTTTTTCATATCAAAACTCCTAATACGCCGAATAATAATAATAATCTAAATTTTTAAACATAGCCATAATCTCACGAAATACGACTATCCACAAGACCAAAGAACCTAACAATAGACCAACAACAGCATATTCATAACCAAAAGCACGACTAAGAATCATACCAACAAAAATATTTACAAAAAGCCCATATCCTACTGCTTTCACGGGAACATGATGCCTAGATAGTGAAAACATTAGTAAGATATTCATTAAACTATTCACAAGCAAAAAATAGGCTATAGAAGCTATTATAAAAATTGCCATAGTTGGTTGGCGCATAAAATTTTCAACAAACTCTATGCGAAGATTTACATGTAAATAATACATAAAAAAGAAAGTTGCCAATATAACAAGTATAGAAAAAAGCATAAAAGCTATATTGAATTTTTTAAAAAATTGATAAATCTCTTTGCTAAAAGCTTCTGCTTCAAGAAAAGATCTCTTCACAACACGATCGTTGAGTCTATACATAAATTCAGCTATACTTACCTCCGTTATCCCCATCATTAAAACAAGAGATATCAATGCCCAGTCCAAGCCAAGCTCGTAGCTTACATTAAACCAAACGATGTAAGGATTGTGCTCCGCATCAGCACTCCATGCAATAATTCTATCAACAATTAAAAAAGAAAAATAAAAGAGGCCATATCCATAATAAGGAAGCAAAGAGTAAAAAAGAATAGATGCTTTAGGGAGATTTGCTCCTTCAGCAGAGCCATTTTTGTCTTTCAAACGCAGTAGTTTTACAAACGCTACAAACATTACAAAAATATTTAGCATAATAAGTCCGTACATCTGAGAAGAGACCAAAGAGTTATGAAAAACAGTACGAAAAAGATAAACAAAAAGCAGTCCAGCAGATGTTACAAGAACAATAGAAAGATAATCTTCAAAGATATAAAAGATAGAAAGTGTTAGAAAAAAGAGTGCTAAAAGCAGATAATACCCCATGCTCATAAGATACAAATCCAATGGATATATATTGAAAAAGAAATTTACAACACTCATAAATAGTAAGAAAAAAACTATCAAAGCTACTCCTATCCCATATAACAGTAAGGTAACATTTTTTGTTAATACATTTTCTCCCATCTTATAATAGAAAAGTCCTTTACGCCCAATAGCTTGTACTGAGCCTCCCGTAACAACCAAGGCGGCAAAAGTGCCCAATGACACAGCAGTAGCACTTGCGTTACCAGCATGGATAGAAGACCAAAGAGCATAGCCAACAGCTAAGGTAGAAATAATTTGAATAAGCATAGGTACTGAAAATGCTAGACCTTTTATGTAGTTAGAGAATACACGCTTATAGATATTGCTCTCATGAATAGTCTGTATGGAGTGGAGTTTATAATCATCTCTAGTATTAATAAAGGGTACTAAATAATCTGCTAGCTCAAATAAATTTTCGACACCATACTCATTAAACGCATCCACATCACGCAAACCATAGGTCTCAAGCAAAGCTGTTATTTCCCAATGATCTAATGGTTTCCCTTTATCTTTTGTAATAATATTATAAAGTTCTAGTAACTCTTCTTTTGATTTTAGCATTAAAAGTAAATCCCATTTGCATTGTTATTTTGTCCTTTTTGCATATATAAGGATGTATATAGTTTCTGATAATTTTCAACCATATCGTCAATCGTAAATCCGTTTAAAATATGCTCTCTTGCTAATACTCCCATCTCTGCACTTTCATATCTATTTGTTAAAACATTCACTATTGCATCTGAAAACCCTTCGATATCTTTTGGACGAATAACTGATCCAAATCCTTCAAGCACCTCTTTAGTGCCTCCAACATCAGATGAAACAACAACTTTTTCACATGCCATTGCCTCAATAACAACAAAAGGGAAAGCTTCAGAAATACTTGTCAGCATAACCACATCGCCTTCATTGTAAGCAAGTGAAGGATTGTTTGTTAATCCTGAAAACTCAAAATTATCTTTAAGTTCAAGTGTCTCATACATCTTATGGCATAGCTCAAAATAATCTTTATCTACTATAGGACCATATAATTTAAAAAGCACATTAGGTATCTCTTCTTTTACTTTTGCGCATGTTTTGATATAGGTCTCAATATCTTTTAAAGGATCAATCCTAGCAACCATAACAACCGTAGGTCTTTGGTTACTTTTGCGTTCCATCTTTTTAAATATAAAAGTATCTATACCATTATAGATAGTATGTAGTTTTTCTTCGCTAGCTCCCCACTGTAATTCCCAGCGTTTATTATAATCACAAACAGGATTTATCACATCTGCAAAATGATAATTAAGTTTTACAATCATATAGATAAGTCCTAATAAAAACTCTTTTGTACGAACGGGCACACCCTCTCTTGAAGCAAAAAGATACTGCTCTCTAGCATATATACCGTGTTCGGTTAAGATAAATTTACTTCCATATTTCTTCTTCGCAATAATACAAGGCAGACCACAAAACGCAGCAGCAGAAGAGTGGTAAATATCACACTTCTCTACAGGAGCTAAAAGTGTTATAAAAAAACGATATAAAAAACGAAGACCTTCTATCATGTCATGGACTGTTGGTAAATCTTCTTCTTGCAAATCCAAAACTTTTTGTAACTTTTTCTTATACGCATCCCATACTTCTGGAGATCTAAAAGATTCATGATAGTCAAAGGTGATAAAAAAATCATGAAACTCTACAATATAATCACCAAGCATCTCATAATCATCATTTTTTTTATAGATAAAGTCTAATAATACCTCTATAATTTCTATTAACTTTTTTTGTGCCTCATACTCTTGTTTGGTTTTTATCTTCATCTGATAGGTATCTGAAAAATCTATCTCTTTTACATATTCAGTAGGCTCTTCCGTACCCCATAGAGGAATTTTTACAAGTTTTACTACATTTTTTGGAATTTCAAATTTCAATTTTACATAAGGATGCATCAAAATAGGCATTAAAACAAAATCAATATTTTTAAGCTCATTCACAATAAGGTCAGCCCAAGTGCTTACGCCACCTGTCACATAAGGGTATGTTCCCTCTCCCGTAAGTGCTACTTTAATGCGAGACAAATAACTTCTCCCCAGTTAAAATATGCAACTCTAAAGTATTCATATCAAGTAAAAGTGAATTTCGTATATAAGCCTCATCGCTCATAGCCATATCCCGAAGAGAATCTGAATAAGGCTTATACGTTTCTAGTGCTTCCTTATAACGATTATATGTAATGGTAATTCTCTCAAGAAGCACATCTTTTTGCTGTGCGTAGAGTTGGTGTTTTATTTTATGTTTTTGAAGAGAATTGTAAAGGCGATTAATTGTTCTACTGAGCAACCTTCTTTCAATGGCAAGATTATTTTTTGACTGCAAGGCTTGAATTTTTTTCTCTTGTACTTTCATTGATATATCGCCGCGTTCATAAAGAGGATAGTTTATACTTAATAGCACTTGCCAATCTTCACCATCTCTTGAACGATAAGGAGAATCTAACTGTTCAGCATGACCAAATCCAAGATGAGATGTCCAATCTATTCCAAGTCCCCTTCTGTCAACTTCAAGTTTTATATCGCTTTGTGCTAACTCATATTGTTTCTCTTTTACATGTAAGCGTGCATTATTATGTATTGCTGCATGCTGTAAGTTTTCCAAAGAACTTGTAATTTTTGTATACTCAATATCTTTTAAGACAAGAGGAGCTCCAGATTCTAAATTAATAGACTGACGAAAAAGGTATTCTTTTTGTATAAGCAACTCTTTCAAATCACTTAAACGCAACTGAATATTAATAAGATCGTTTTGCGCCTGTGTTTTGTCATAAATACCTCCTAAACCTTTTGAAGCACGAGTCAGTGCTATATCTGTAATAATATTTTGATATTTTAATAAAATATTGTATTGCTTGATTGTTCTTTGTATCTGTAAAAGTTCAACATATATACCAATGCCTAAAAGTTGCAACTGCTCTTTAGCATCAATAAGTTTTAAAGCACTCAAGTCTTGAAAAATATCTTTTCTTGTATTCATATAAGTATTATGCTGTGCATCATAAAGATGCATATTAAGATGAATACTCCCAAGTGCTTTCATCTCTACTCGAGAAATTCCTCTTGAAAAATCCAAAGCCCTCGATGCTTGAACTTCTCCCCCTAAATAGATATTTGGATTATAACGATTTTGCTCTAATAGAGAGTTTATCAGAGTCACTTTGGCATCAAGATTTCGATTTTTATACTCTAAATCTTCTTCTAGCAACTCAGATAGATATGTTTGCAATGTATAACTCATAGCTTCATCTGCATGTAAGAGAAAGGTACAAAAACTTAAAGAAAATAGCAAAAATATTTTAGACATATAAGACCCTATTTATGAAAAATTTTATAATTGAATTAAAAAAATATTATAGCCAATTAAACTTGTTTATATACGACAACATTGCATTCCAATAACTTGGAAGCGTATCCCAAGGATTTTCTCCTGAATCATCAGTAAGGTAAAGTTGTGCGCACCCTTTTGCAATTGCTAAATCAATGGTGTCTTTCATCTTTTCTCTTGCAACATTATAAACGAAGCATACACTATTTTTTTGAGACAATTTTGATACTATTCGATTTTTATCACTGATGAAAGTTTTATACTCCCCTTCAAAAACAACACTTTTCATCTTATCATTTTTTATAACTTTTTCATCTGGTTTTACACCATAATTAAGCACTATCTCACTATCTGAAGCATCTTTATTTATATACGCTCGCAACTCTTCATAATAAAGCATTGCTCTTTGAGAGCTGTTTGCCTCATCAAGAAAAAAAGCATCCACATGATACTTATCTTTATAAAAATCAACACTTTTTTCTATCAATGCCTGATCTCTATGAGCATATTTTGTATATGTATAACCCAAAACAGATATTCCAGATGCCTTGAGTTGCCTCACTCCCTTTTTAAAATTTTCATCACAATATTTTCCATGATCACCGTTATTTGGGTTGATGATAGCACTTATTTTTGTAATATTTGAGGAACTCTTTGCAAGATCACTCCAGTAGAGATTTCCTGTTTGAGGATTTATTGTTGTTGGGTAGATGTAAAATGGGACAAGTAGCGAAACCATCTCTTTACTGCCAAACTCAGACGAACTTTTGCAGGCACTAGCACAAAAAGCTATCACAAAAACCAAGAAAAAGCTTAAAAAATATCTTTTACGAAACATTGTTACTCTTTTAGTGTATAATTATTTCATGATTATAAAATACCTTAGCCTAATTTTGACCCTATTTTCTCTCGGATGTGGTTCAACAGACTCAAAAAGTGCTCCAAAGCCAACACCGACTGAACTTTTAGTTCCTTTATATAGTGAGCCTACTGACAAACAAAATGCTATTGGAAATATATGGGATGCAGTAGCAGAGGCTTCTAGCGGGACTCCTCTAACTGTTATCTTTGGCGTAATCCGCGAAGATGGTGCGCCTGTTGGTACTCCAAACAGTAATTATACTCTTGGACTCAAAAAACTTCGAGAAGGCAATGCAAGCATATTGGCATATGTAGAAACAACAAACGGCTCACGTGACATAGAAGATGTCAAGACAGATGTTCTTGCCTATGCTAATCATTTTGATATTGACGGCATCTTCTTTGACGAAGTCAATGGTGATATGCAATTTACAGATTATTATAATAAGATTACCAACTATGCAAAATCTTTCGATTCGGTAAAAAAAGTTATGCTGAACTCTTCTGGTGTACAAAAGGATTTTATTCAACAATCAACAGCAGATGACTTTTTAGTATTTGAGAATTATTACGAATATTGGGATGAATTTAATAGCACTGAGTATGTTGGTCTTGATTATGAAAAACTACATATTATCCTCCATACAATACCAGATGCAGATACCATGAGAACAGTTATACAAGAGGCAAATCAGAAAAATATCACAAATCTCTACATAACAAATAGAGACTTTTCTCATCTACCAACTTTTTGGGATGAAGAAGTCTCTTTTATTAAAGAGAGAAATGCTCTTTTAAAATAAAACGCTTATGCTTCTATACATACATATTCCGTTTTGTGATTCAAAGTGCTCTTACTGTGCTTTTAATACTTATGTGGACAAATTTCACCTTCAAACTGCTTATATGCAAGCACTTCTTAAACAATTACATTTTGAGTTACGGCGTTTTAAGTGCGAAGGGAAGAGTATCGAGACAGTTTTTATCGGTGGAGGGACACCCTCTACGATTGGGCCTAAACTCTATGAGCCTCTTTTTAAAATCTTAAAACCTTTTTTAAAAGAAGATATTGAAATCACCTCCGAAGCAAACCCTAACAGTGCTACAAAAGAGTGGCTAGAGGGGATGTTTACGCTTGGGGTTAATCGTATCAGTTTTGGTGTGCAGAGTTTTGATGATACAAAATTAAAACTTCTCAATCGTGCCCACAACAGCCAAACAGCTATCAATACAGTAAATAATGCAAAAGAGATTGGCTTTGAAAATCTCTCTTTAGATATTATCTATGGTGTTGCTGGTGATACTGCTGGGCTTATTGAAAATGATTTAGATATCGCTTTTTCACTTCCTATTAATCATATCAGCGCTTATGCACTCGCCATCGAGGAGGGAACACCTTTTGGAAAAACTCCACAGATGTCACATGAAAAACTAGCAATGACACAAGAGTTATTTCACAATATTACATGTAAGGGTTTTAAGCAATACGAAATATCTAACTTTGGCTCTTATCAATCGAAGCACAATATAGGTTATTGGGAGCACAAGGAGTATATAGGCTTAGGAAGCGGTGCGGTTGGATTTTTAAAAGATAGACGCTATTATCCAGCAAGTTCTTTAGAAAAATATATTGAAAATCCTCTTGATATTGATGAAGAAAAACTCTCAAATGAAGATATCAAGATAGAAAAAATCTTTTTGGGTTTACGCTCTTTTATTGGAGTGAGTAAAAGTATTTTAAACATTAAAGAACGAAATAGAGCGGATTTATTAGCCACAGAGAGTAAACTTACAAGTAAAGAGGGAAAATATTACAATTTAGACTATCTCCTTAGCGATGAATTGGCACTTTTTATTACGACATAATCATACTTTAGCTAAAATCCCTTACTTTAAAATATGGATATATTATGTTTGGTATGGGCTTCACTGAAATATTAATCATCGGCGTTATTGCTATTTTGTTTTTAGGTCCCGATAAACTTCCTGAGGCTATGGTTGAAATCGCTAAATTGCTTAAAAATTTAAAACAGACAATCACCTCAGCAAAAGACTCAATAGAGAGCGAACTTCATGTTGCAGAGATGCGTGATGAGATGATGAGTTACAAAAATGAACTCACTTCTACAACAGGAAAACTAACTTCTTTAGGTGATCTTCAAAGTGAAATTGATGATATCAAAAAGAAGGTTACTACTGATGTCATTGGAGATATTCCCCTCACAAGCGCATCAACAGAACCAGAAGAAGTTACTTTTAAAAAGAAAAAAGAAAAAACCGATATAAGTGATACAGATGTTTAGTGATTTAAAACCCCATTTAATAGAACTGCGAAAGCGTTTAGGTATTTCCGTATTAAGTCTCGTTGTTATGTTTTTTGTAGCTTTTTACTTTCATGAAGCACTTTTAGAGTGGATTGTTCAACCGCTTAATGCTGCCCTTTTAGAAGTAGGAAAAAAATCTGTTCATGCCGCTGAAGGCATGGTCACCACAAATCAAGTTGGTGGTGCATTTTTTGTAGCGCTTAAAGTTTCTTTTTTTACCTCGATACTACTCTCTTTACCTGTTCTTCTTTCTCAGATATGGATGTTTATTGCGCCCGGTCTCTATGCTAATGAAAAAAAGATGATTATTCCGTTTATTGTGGGCGGTACAGTAATGTTTGCTATTGGTGTCTGCTTTGCATACTATATCGTCACTCCCTTTGGCTTTGATTTTCTTATCACCTTTGGTAGCTTTAAGTTCACCCCTCTTATAAATATCGAAGATTATGTCGGCTTTTTTACAAAGATTATGTTTGGATTTGGTATCGCTTTTGAGTTACCGATTTTTGCTTACTTCCTTGCACTTTTGGGAATGGTAAACGATAAACAGATGATTAACTTTTTTAAATATGCTATTATCCTTATTTTTATTGTCTCTGCGATGCTGACACCTCCTGATGTCCTAACACAGATTCTTATGGCTGGTCCACTTATCATTCTTTATGGAATCTCTATCTTGATTGTAAAAGCAGTAAATCCTGCCTCTGAAGACGAAGAAGATGAAGAAGACGAGAATGAGGATGACGACATACAAGATGTTAAATCCACTTAAAACAAGCAGTTACGACTATCACCTACCTGATGAGCTCATTGCGACTCATCCCGTAGAGCCCCGTGAAAATGCACGCCTGTTAATTTACAATCGTACCGATAGCTCCATCACTCATGACTATTTTTACAATATAAACAGATATCTTCCTAAAGATGCCGCACTTATTTTCAATGATACCAAGGTTATTAAGGCACGTCTTTTTGGAAAAAAGAGAAGTGGTGGAAAGCTTGAGTTGCTTATCAATCGCCCTCTTGATGCCTACACGATAAATGTCTATATCAAAGGACGCGTTAAAGAGAATGTTGAGATATTTTTTGATGAAGAGTTGAGAGCTACTGTTTTAAAGCTCCATAAAGACGGAAGTCGTGATGTACGCTTTACAAAAGATATTGACTTACGCTTTGAAGAGCTGCTGCCTATCATAGAAAAGATCGGTCATATCCCTTTGCCACCATATCTACAACGCAATGACAATAGCGAAGATGCACTAAACTATCAAAGTGTTTTTGCCAAATTTGAAGGAGCAGTAGCTGCTCCAACAGCATCTTTACACTTTAGCGATACTCTTTTTGATAAAATCTGTCAAAAGCACAAACACGCCTTTGTAACATTACATGTAGGAGCTGGAACCTTCAAGCCTGTTCAAAGTGATACCATAACAGATCATCCCATGCACTCGGAGTATTTTTCTGTTTCAGATGAAGCTAAAACTCTCTTGGACTCATCTGAAAAAATCGTTGCTTTTGGAACAACATCCACGCGAACTATTGAATACTACGCACGAATGCAGGAGCAATCAGGCGAAGCCAATCTCTTTTTACATCCCAACAATCAACCAATAAGAGTCAATCATCTCTTAACAAACTTTCATCTTCCCAAATCCACACTTTTGATGCTAGTAGCTTCTTTTGTAGGCTTACAAGAAGCCCAAAATATTTACAAAGAAGCTATAAAAGAGAAGTATAGATTTTTTAGCTACGGCGATGCAATGCTTATTTTATAAGCAGTGCACTTTTCCATTTAAAATTTCTACTTTTCCTTCAAGTTCATACTCTAAGATCTTATCTCCAAAACGTGCAAAAACCTCATCATAACTGGGAGTGCTTTTACAAAATTGAAGCAATATATCATCATTGCCTACATGTAAAGGAGCAAACTGATTACAAAAACCTTCGATATTATAAATAGCCTCAGCCTTGCCTTCCTCTAGTAGTTGCTGTGTAGCTTCACTCTCGCCGATACGGTGGGATAAAACATATATTTTCTTACCCATACTAAGTGCATACTCTACACTTCGCATTGTTCCACTATCAACATCAGCCTGTGTAACAATAAGTATATCGCCTAAGGCAACAACAAGCTCATTACGCACAACGAAACTCCAAGGACGCGCACGCTCACCTCTCTCAAATTGGCTTATGACTAAACCCTCATTTTCTATGGATTCTATAAGAGATTTATTGACAGCAGGATAGCGGATATCAAGCCCATTTGCCATAACTGCAATCGTATTACATGTAAGTGCCCCCTTGTGAGCAAGAGCATCCACACCCATAGCCGCACCGCTCACAACACATATATCTCTTTTACTAAAGGCGTGGGCTAATTTGCTTGTCATATTACGAGTATATTGATTAGGCTTGCGTGTTCCTACTATGGAAACTTTTTGTTTTTTTAAAAGTGTTTGATTGCCTAAGAAATAGAGAGATTTTGGATACTTTTTCATTTTGTGCAACTCAGGAATATCCCAAGTCACTAAAGAAATTTCCTTAGAGGTAGTCGTTAATTCCAACAAGTTCAACTCCTTTTAAAAGTTGTTTAGACTCACGAAGTGCTTGAAGAGTATCAGGGCGAGGATGCCCGATGGCAATAGCACTTCCACTACGTTTTGCGATAGCAATTGCTCTTTTTAGCTGCCTTTTAATCTCTTTTACATCTGCAATATGATCTAAAAATACATCTCTAGCGATATAAGGTAAGCCATAATTTTTCATTACACGAGGCACCATGGTCTTAGCTGTTGTTCGGCTGTCTATAAACATTATATTTTTTTTACGAAGAGCAAGCAACAAACGATTCATCGCAATCTCATTGGCTGTAAACTTACTGCCTGTGTGATTATTGATATATTTTACTTTTGGAAACTCTCTTTTAATACTTTCAATGCGATTCATAATAGTCTGTTGCGAATCTTTTGCATATAAAACTCCATTCTCTTGCGCATTAAAGTGCATAGCTTCTAACGGAATATGTACCATATAATAAGCTTGCTTTGTGGCGAGCTTCGCAGAATTGGGATGATTTTTATTTGGTGGCAAAAAAGACATTGTCAAGGGGATATCCAAGGCTTTAATAGCATCTACATCTCGTCTAAAAGAGACATCATCAATAATAATAGCGAGCTTAGGTTTTTTCACTGTTTTTATAACTTTTCGCTCAGCTCCCTTGGGTGGTTTCTTCTCATATTCGTGCGAAGCACTGACTAATTGATGTTTTTTAAGAAGAGTATTTAAACGCTCTTTACGACTTTTTTTAGGGCGATTCTTTTTTGCATGTTTTAATTGTGAAAGTAATTTTTGACGCTCTTGTGCAAATTTAGACTTCATCTGCTCTTTGCCTGCTTCAAAGCCAAAGTAATAACCAGCAACCCCAACAATAGAGGCCAAAAGCAATATAATAGCAAAAATACTCAAATATTTAACTATTTGATGCGTA
>CAMZLS010000017.1 GCA_947311765.1 uncultured Helicobacteraceae bacterium | reverse complement strand
GCGTAAGCGCTAAGAGTTCATTATTTCTCAATCCAATAAAACCTAAGCCTAAAAAGAGATACGGTAAAATCCTAAAAAGAGATATGGTAGCTGGCGCACCTGCCTTGATGCCATTAGTTTTATTTGCTTTGAGTCTTGCTCTCTCCTCTTTCACAACTTCTCTAATATCTTTTTCAGCCTCATTATCGCTACTTGGACTTTCACTATACAAGTCGTAAGGGTCATCTATTTTATCAATCGCATCTATGTCTATCTCTGCTTCATAATCAGCAATACGCTTGTTTACAAGATTTTGATAACTATACATTGAGCCTAGCATAATCAAAAAAGCACTCACCCATGCCACTTCAAAATTGATAAAAAACTCAAACGAATAAAGCCATAGTGAAAAAATTGCTATCTGTACAATAAAAAGAGTTTTAATATTTGTCATCCTCATCGTCATCATCAAGATATTTCTGATAATTATAACGGTCTTCTTTTGAAAGTTTTTCAAAGGCTTTATATTGCTTAGAGTAGGCTTTGTAGATATTTAAAATAGCTGCAGCGATACCAATAGCAACACCTACCCATAAAAGCCAATTTATTTCAAAAAGATGTTTAAGACCTAGCCCAATTCCCACACCTAGCAGTACGGCCACCACAATAGAAATACCCAAAGAGAGAGACTCAGCTCCCTCAATTATAGGTTTTAACTTTGGTTTTCTATCTTCTTGCGTCATTGATTTTTCCAAACACACGCTCACTTGCAGTGATAGTATCTTCAATCATCGCGTCAGTTGTAGCTGTAGAGATAAAACCTGTTTCAAATTGCGAACATGCAAAATAAAAACCTTCTTTCATCATCTCAGTATGAAAAGTCGCAAACATATCAAGATTACTATCTGCCGCCTCATCAAAATTTGTAACTTTTTTATCATTAAAGAAAAAGCCAAACATGGAACCACGCACATCTACTTGAAGAGTGATACCATGCTTAGCAGCAACTTCTTTCATACCCTCAACTAAATGTTTCGCACGATTTTGCAATGTTTTGTAGATGGGTGCGTTTGCTTTGATTTTTCTCACCGCTGCTAATCCTGCTGCCATAGCCACAGGATTTCCGCTGAGTGTTCCTGCTTGATATACTGGTCCATCAGGTGAAAGTTGTGCCATAATCTCACATCTCGCTCCAAAAGCACCCACTGGCATACCGCCACCAATGACCTTTCCAAGAGTAATAATATCAGGAGAAGTTCCCGTGATGCTTTCTGCTCCATAAAGAGTTGCACGAAAGCCACTCATTACTTCATCAAAAATCAAAAGCGTACCATTTGCATCACAAAGAGTACGAAGCTCAGCTAAGAAATCTTTATCCGCTGGAACAAGTCCCATATTTCCTGCAATAGGCTCTATAATAACACAAGCAATATCACTGCTTTGCTCAAAACACTTTTTGACACTCTCTATATCATTATATTTTGCAAGAAGTGTATGTTTGGTGAAATCTGCTGGCACACCTGGAGAGCTTGGATTGCCAAAAGTTGCCGCGCCTGAGCCTGCTTGGACTAAGAGTGAATCGCTATGCCCATGGTAGCAACCCTCAAATTTTAAAATATCATCACGCCCTGTAAAACCACGAGCAAGACGGATTGCGCTCATAACAGCTTCTGTTCCACTACTTACAAAACGCACCTTGTCAATAGAATCAAAAATATCCACTACTTCTTTTGCAAGTTCAGTTTCTGCTAATGTTGGCGCGCCAAAACTAAGACCATGTTTAACTGCCTCAATAACTGCCGCTTCGATACTCTCATCTCTATGACCAAAAATCAGTGGCCCCCAACTTTGCACATAATCTATATAAGAGTTCCCATCAATGTCCATAAGTTTTCCACCTTGACCTTCTTTTATAAAAATAGGCGTAGCGCCTACACTCTTAAAAGCACGGACTGGTGAGTTTACACCGCCGGGAATTAAATTTTGCGCCTCTTTAAAAGCTTGAATTGATGCATTTGTGCTCATTGATTAGTATCCTATATTTTTTTGGTATTATATCGTTATAATACGCAAATTTCATAATAAACGGATCAAATGAGACGCTCAACTGCTGCTTTTTTAATAGCACTGCCTTTACATATACTTTTAATCATACTTTTTCTCTTTTTAGAAAGCATTGCTCCTGAAAAAAAAATAGCGCAAAAAAAAGAGCAACAGCGCATAAAAGTCTCTTTAAGGCAAAATCTAAAAGCTGCTGAAGAATCTCTTGTAGAAAACAGGGTGAAAAAATCTAAAATAGCTCCACCTATGCCAAAAGGGAAACAGCTTAAAAAACTTGTAGAGAAGCCTTTTGTGAAGCCACCTAAAAAGCCTATCAGAACAAAACCCATCAATAAGCCAAAACCTAAAAATCCCGTAGAAAAGCCTAAAGAGATTGCCGAAACTAACATTACAAAAGAGATAGAGAAACCAAAAAAATATAATAAACTCTATAACCTTCTCTCTCAAGAAATTAAGCCTGACAAAACTGAAAACACCAAGCAAAAACACACAAAACGCGAAAGCCGTATTAGCGAGGATATCAAAGAGGTGTATGGTGATACTTTTGGTGAACTGAGCGAGGGTGAACAAAAATATATACTAGATAATCAAGAGATTATGCGACGCATAACCCAAGAGGTGCTTAATCGTGTAGGTGGTGTTAATCTCCCCAATAATCTACGAGTCAATGAGTCTAATATCGTTGAGTTTTACCTCTATCCCAATGGAGATATCTCTGATATAAAATTTATTAAACGCAGTGGTTTTTATATCTTAGATGATACTACAAAAGAGACTATAGAATATGCTTACAGTCGCTACCCAAGACCTAAGCAAAAAACGCTTATTCGCTACCGTGTTGGGTATTATTTAAAAGGGTATTGATACTTATTTAGATATAGATTAACTCCACTACTAAGTCAAAAACCTTACATGTAAGCCTCTTTTAAATCATCAAAGCCTACAGGCAGAAAAAAAGCAGGTAAACGCGTAAGCTTAAAAGCCATAAAAGCAAAAGAGAGCAGTGAATAATATTATAAATATGACAATTTGTCATATTTTCTCTTTCCCTTCCTAACTTCAGCTAAAATTTTGTAACTCTGTTTTAAAGGCAATAATTATGTTAGGAAAATGCCCTTATTGTAAAGATGGCTGTATCATTATGCAAAAAAAGATAGTCCAAGGAAGAAACACCAAGGTTTACACCTGCTCTAACGCTAAGTTTATCAGTGAAGATGGAGAACTTTTCGAGTCGGTTAGTTCTTGCTCTTACCGTATCTGGGGAAATTCACTGCTAAAATACGGTAAACGCTTCATTGGAGAGCGTGAAGTAAGAGAACTTTTAAGCGAGGGCACTTTTGTAGCTGTTTTGCACTCCCGAAACGGAGTCGAATATCGCAAATATGTCATACCCCATGATGAGTATGGTATAAGCGTTCTTTTTGAAGATGAGGTTGCTGTCTGAAAATATGATATAATACTGTAATACAAAATACAAAAAAGGGTTTTTGAGATGTTAGCAACTGTAAGACTCAATGACGAACTTGAAGAGATACTCAACTCACTTATGCAACGTTTTCATAAGAAGAAAAGTGATGTAATACGAGAAGCAATTAGATTTTATGCCAATGAACTTGAAAAAAATCATAAAACACGTATGCAAAAAGCTATGGAAAAAACGGCACAAAGTGATCTCAAAGAGTATAAAATATTACAAGAGACAATAGATGACGGCCTATAGAGGAGAGATATGGCTTATCAATCTTAACCCAGTTAAAAAGAGCAATGAAGTAGGAAAAATCCGTCCTGCTCTTGTCATGCAAAATAATGAACTTAATGCTGGAGCATACCCAACAACCATCATATTACCACTTACAACATCACTTATAGATGATGCAGAACCTTTAAGATATAGAGTGAGCAAGAGAGAAGAACTTGAAAAAGATTCTGATATACTCATCACAAATATCCGAGCCATAGATAATAGACGATTTATAGAAAAATTAGCATCCCTTACAAATAAAGAACTCTCGTTTGTAAAAAATCTACTCGATGAAGTCTTAAGCTAAAAACCTTACATGTAAGAGCATAACTGTTTTTACGATAATTGTGAAAATTTCTACAAATTCATCATCATAATTACAGCAATCAGACATATTGGTCAACGCCTCGGTTCATAATATGATGATAACCTGCTATATCTATTCTTGGTCTTGTTGGCACAACACTACTCCTTTTGCCATATTGTTTGGAATTATATCGTAAAAGTGGAGATTTGACGGCAGGGGGTGTAGTTTCGCAACCTGTTTATAGCTAATGATGGCAAAAATCTTCCTCCAAATATGTATGAAATTTTTAAATACACAGTCAATGAAGACTTTAGTGAAAGCTTCCTTACATGTAAGGCTAAAACTTTGCTTCTATGGGGTAAAAAAGATAATGCTACACCGATAGAGAGTGCTTACATGTAAGGCAACATCGGAGTTTCTAAAAAGTATCTAAAAAAGTTCAATGCTGTTTCTTTGATTATTAAAAAGTTTAAAAGTGGAGATTTGACGGCAGGGGTGTAATAAATAAAATCTTTCAATCATTGTTTCTCTTCCTTTTAAAAGTCTAACGGACTTATGAGTTTTGGTTTATTCATTTCGCTAACAACATGTGTATAAATCATAGTAGTTTCTACAGATTTATGCCCTAATAACTCTTGTATGCTTCTTAAATCAATTCCTGCTTGCAGTAAGTGAGTCGCATAAGAGTGTCTAAATATATGTGAAGTAACTCTTTTGTTTAAGTTGGATTTTTGTGCAGCTACTTTTATGTTTCTTCCAAGAGTTTTCGGATGAATGTGATGTCTTCTCATGGTTTCAGTTCTAGGATCTTTAGAGATTTTTGTCATCGGAAATAGATATTGCCATTTTGTTTCAAACTTTGATTTTGGAGATTTCTTTTCATATGCAAATGGTAGATGCACAGAACCATATCCTTGCTCTAAATCTTTTTTATGAAGAATGCTCACATCTTCAATCTGAATTTTCAATCGCTCTTTTAACTTTATAGGTAATGGAATAGCTCTATCTTTTAAAGATTTACTATCCCAGATATATACCTTATCAAATCCTAAATCGATATCTTTAAGTCTCAAATTTAAAACTTCACTCATTCGTAGACCACAACCATACATTAGCATAGTTACAAGATTGTAAACACCTTTTAAATTTTGCAGCACTATCGCAACTTCCTCTTTTGTTAAAACTACAGGTATATGTTTTCTTTCTTGTGCTCTTAG
>CAMZLS010000016.1 GCA_947311765.1 uncultured Helicobacteraceae bacterium | reverse complement strand
GCAGACGAATACATCAGCAACTATAAACTTTTACAAGACGATATAGAAAATTATGCCAATGAACGATTTAAAGAACTATTTTTAAAAGGAAGAGGAAAAAAGAAATGAAAAAATTAAACTATCTTACTTTGACAGATGCCTATGAATTGGCACTCAAAGAGGCCTTAAAACAAAAATCAACACAAGTGATGCTTGTGCCTAACGCACTCAATGCTGTGTTGGCAGAAGATGTTATAGTGCAGAAAAATCTGCCTTCTTTTGATAACTCAGCCATGGATGGTTTTGCTTTTAAACATGAAGAGAGAGGTCAAACACTCACCATAGCTGCAACGATTTTTGCTGGAGATAGACCTGAAGCTGTACTAAGCAGCGGCACATGCTATAAAATAATGACGGGAGCTAAAGTACCTCCTGATGCAGATACCATCGTACCTATAGAGGATTGTAGCGATGTTTCAAAACAGAGTGTCACTATCCCACAGGATATTAAACAGGGAAATGCATTTAGACCTAAAGGTGAAGAGCAGAGTGTGGGAAATATTTTATTTAAAAAAGGGGAGATGATGACACCTGGGCATGTTGCTCTTTTGTCTTCTCAGGGTATTATGGGGGTGAAAGTCTACAAGCCTCTAAGCATAGCAGTGGTTGCAACAGGAGATGAGCTAAAAGAACCATGGGAAGCAGCAAATGAAGATGAAATCTATAATTCAAACGCCTCTGCACTCATTGCTATACTTAAGAAGTATGGATTTACAGGCACATATGCAGGCTCTATACCTGATAATCTAGAAGAGAGTATTACCTTTATTTCTGGACTTAAATCTTATGATGTCATTATTACCACGGGCGGTATCAGTATGGGAGATGCAGATTTTTTAGAAGAAGCTTTTGTGAGTAATGGGATTGATGTACTTTTTCATGGTATAGATGTAAAGCCAGGACGTCCTACCAT
Organism: uncultured Helicobacteraceae bacterium; assembly: GCA_947311765.1. Classification (GTDB taxonomy): domain Bacteria; phylum Campylobacterota; class Campylobacteria; order Campylobacterales; family Sulfurimonadaceae; genus S010-53. The sequence goes on along the minus strand of CAMZLS010000016.1, from coordinate 3,140 downwards.
GATGGGAACAGTAGATAACACCTTTGTCATGGCTATGCCAGGTAACCCTTTGACAGCTATGATTAACATTTTTTTACTCTCTTTGCCAATACTCTCTAAAATGCAAGGAAAGACAGCACATCACCACGATTTTGTCTATGCTAAAAACAGCAAAAGTTTTAAGGCAAGAGCAGGCAGATCCAATGTGGTGTTAGGGAACATGCTTAACGGAGAATTTACAGTAACAAGAAACAATAAATATGGCTCTGGCATGATGATGCCTATAGTAGAGAGTAATGCTCTTGTTGTACTTAATGACACAATTTCATTAGTAGAAGAGGGCGAGATGCTTAAAGTTATTTTATTTGACACCTTACCAAATGTAGAAGAAAATAAAACCATAAATTAAAATCAATACGCATACAAGGAAGAAAATGAAGTCAATAGTAGGATTATCTATCATTGCCAGTACTTTAGTACTCGCAGGTGGAGGTGTAGTACCAGTAGCACCTAAAGCAGAACAAGCAATAGAACGAACATTGCCAAAACATGCATTAAAAAGTAACTATCAAGTAGTATATAATACTTTGCCAAGTACTACAGACTCTTTTATGGGGATGTTTAAAGAGGGGATGTTTTACGGGAGATTGCGTTCAAATACTTTTTATTATGGTTGGAATGCTGAGGGTGCTACAAGAAATTCTCACCTTATAACGGGTCTTGGAGGTTCATTGGTGTATAAAAGTGCTAATTATAATAATTTTGATGTCACTGCGGGTTTATATTACACAAGGGCTTTTTTTAATGAAAGCAATGATCCTTTAAATCGTCTCAAGCCAGGGAAAGATACTTTAAGTCGTTTTGACTATGCCGATAATGGCAATGCATCTCTAGGAGTACTTGGGCAAGCATATCTTAGATATACAGGTTTACATAAGACAAATATTATCATGGGTAGACAACTTGTAGAAACATTTTATGCGAAATCTAATGATACAAAAATGATACCAAATACTTTTGATGGTGTTATGATAAATACAAAAGCTATTGTAAAGACTAAAATAAATGTAGGGTATTTGTTTCAACAAAAATTACGTGATCATACCAGTGCACATTCTGTTTTAACACGGGGTGATTCAAATTCTACTTCTTCAGCACAAGCACAATGGAGTGAGAATGATGACACGGCTATGCATAAAGGTTTAAGTTATACTAGATTAAAAGCAGCAGGTATAGATACAGATGCACCACTCATCGTTGTTGATATACAAAATCAATCGATTGATAATCTTAAGCTTAATGCATCTTTTTATGCAGTTCCTGATTTGGTATCTGAAATCATGGCAGAAGCAAATTATAAAATACAAATGGATGGCTTTTCTATCACTCCTGGTTTCCGATATATCAAACAATTTGACAATGGAGCTGGTGCAGTAGGAGGAGCTTCGTATAGAGGGCAGCTAGTAGGTAAAAGCGGTGGGGTACTCGGATATAAAGATGCTGCGTCGCTTGATTCTCAAATGATTGCCACTAGGGTGGTTGCAAAATATGAAAACTATAAACTTAACCTTGGGTACTCCTATGTATTGGATGAAGCAGATCTCATTACGCCGTGGAGAGCATTTCCTACTTCAGGATATACGCGTTCAATGGCTAGATACAACTGGATGGCAAATACTAAAAGTTATCGTATAGAAGTGATTAGAAACGGAAATTCAAAAGGAATTTATAAAGACATTTATACCCAAGTGTCCATCTTGCATACAGATGCTGATGAAAGTAAGGGGTATTCTGATGAAAACTATTATTATGCAGGTTTTGTAAAAAACTTCCCAAGTTTAGACAACATGCAAGTACGTTTAAGACTTGGATATAACGATACTGAAAAATTAGATTTTGATAGTTTGGATGCACGTTTTGAAATCAATTACCAGTTTTAGGAGATACATATGAAGAAAATAGTTTTATCTTTGGCACTTATAGCCACAATAGGGTTTGCGAAAGAACGCGTCACTGTCTTTCATGCAGGAAGTTTAGCTGTGCCATTTACTGCTATGGAAAAAGCATTTGAAGCCAAGTACCCACAGTATGATGTAGCAAGAGAAGCAGCAGGAAGTAGAGCCTGTGCTAGAAAAATAACAGAGATACACAAATCAGCAGATGTCATGGCATCTGCGGCCTATAAAGTCATAGACAATCTTCTTATCCCAGAGTATGCCAAGTTCAATGCACAGTTTGTTACCAATGAAATGGCTATAGCCTATACGGAACACTCGAAATACGCAAAAGAGATAAATGCTCAAAACTGGACAGATGTCTTTATGAAAAAAGATGTCAAAATAGGACACTCTAACCCAAACCTAGACCCATGCGGGTACAGAAGTATGCTTGTGACCAAACTAGCAGAGAAGTACTACAAAAAAGAGGGCTTTTACGACAAACTTCTAGGCTATGGAGAAAGCTATGAAAATGGAGAAGAACCTAAAGGAAAAGTCATTGTACGCCCTAAAGAGACAGACCTTTTAGGGCTTTTGGAAGCGGGGGCATATGACTATCTTTATATTTATAAATCAGTAGCCCAGCAACATGGACTTAAATACATCGTGCTTCCTCCTGAAGTAAGTCTCAAAGATAAACAGTTCTCAGATTTTTACAAACAAGCAGAGATTAAAATCACAGGAAAAACACCAGGTTCTTTTATCACTAAAAAGGGTGCTGCTATGGTGTATGGTATCACAGTAGTTGAAAATGAAAAAGAGGGACTGCCTAAAAACAAAAAGGGTGCTGTAAAATTCGTAAATTTTGTTCTCTCACCTGAGGGACAAGCTATTATGCAAAAGAGTGGTCAAGGTATCATTAATCCTCCTGTCATCACAGGTGATGCAAAGATATTGGGAAAATAATGCTGAAAGTAGAAAATCTGTCTGTACAAAAAGGAGACTTCTCTTTAAAGAAGCTCTCTTTTGAGGTAGAAAAAAACAGTTATTTTGTCATACTTGGAAAAACAGGCAGTGGAAAAACAATGTTATTAGAGTCTATCGCAGGGATTAATAAAATCGAGGGAAAACTCTTTTTTGAGCAGGATGAGATGAGGTTCTGGTTTTATCGACACCTTCACCGATGGCCACGTGCAAAATCTTGTTATCGCGGAGCATGGAATC
>CAMZLS010000015.1 GCA_947311765.1 uncultured Helicobacteraceae bacterium | reverse complement strand
TGAGGTTGGTGGACCTCGCGCGGTTGCTGATATCTTTAATAGACTCGGTGCAAAAGCCTCTAAAGGAACGCTCGCGCAAATTGAGCAAGAAGATGAAGAGTTAGCAGTTTCCATTAAAGAGATGATGTTTACTTTTGAAGATATTACAGACCTTGACAATAATGGAATTCGTGAAATCCTTAAGGTGGCAGATAAGCAAGACTTAATGCTTGCACTTAAAAGTGCTCCTGAAGAGTTGCGTGAGAAATTCTTCGCTAATATGTCTGAGAGAGCTCGCGATGCCTTTATTGAAGAGATGCAGTTTATGGGCGCGGTTAAAGTCAAAGAAGTTGATGGAGCACAGCGTAAAATTGTTGACGCGGTGCAGCAGTTGGCAGAACAAGGTTTACTTCAAGTAGGTGAAACTGATGAGATGATAGAATAAAATGGCTGTTGTAATTAGTAAAAAAAATGTAACTTCTCATAGTGTTGATAGGTATAAATTTAAGGTTCTTTCATCATCTATGCATGAGAGTGAAGATAAACCTGAACTAGTGGATGACTCTTTTTCGCCCAATAAAGAAGTAGTTGCGCAGAGTATTGAAAATCACGAAATCTCTTCATCTTCAAAAGATGAATTAGTAGAGTCTTTGCTCAAAAAGACTGATGAGATGTCATCAAACTTTATTAAACTTCAGATGCGACTTGAAGAGAAAGAAAATGAGTTTAAAGTTGAGTTAGAATCTGCAAAAAAAGAGTCCTATGAGAAAGGTTTAGCAGATGCCAAAGGAGAGCTAGAAAGTGAAAATGAACGCTTACATGTAAATAGTGTAGAGCAGTTTTCAAAATCTATTCTCGCCTTAGAAAAGAGTGCATCTGAGTTTGAAGATGCCTTAGGCCGTGTAGAAGGTGAACTTGTAAATGCAGCGATAGATATTGCAAAAGAGGTAATTCTTATAGAACTTGATGAGCACTCCGCAGATATAGCCACAAAACTTTCTCAAGAGTTGATAGAAGATTTAAAAGAGAGTGCAAAAGTAACTTTAAAAGTAAACCCAAATGATCACGGTAAAGTGTCAGAAAAAGTGGGAAAATTAGCACACATAGACATTGTTTCAGATAGCGCAATAAGTCCTGGTGGTGTTATAGCCATGAGTGAAGCAGGAAATATAGATTCAGAAATTATGAAACGGTATGAAAGAGTGAAAAAGGCAGCATTGGGTGGATAGAACAGGATTGATAAACAGTATGGATATAAAGTCGTATGATATAGAGCAATTAGAACTTTTGTGTGAAGATATAAGAGAGCGTATTTTAGAAGTTGTCAGTAAAAATGGAGGGCATTTGAGCTCAACACTAGGAGCTACGGAGTTAATTGTAGCGATGCATAAAGTGTTTGATTCATCAAAAGATCCTTTTATCTTTGATGTTTCTCATCAAGCCTACGCACACAAACTTCTTACAGGTCGTTGGGAGGAGTTTGACTCATTGCGTCAATTTGGTGGTATATGTGGTTACACAAAACCCCAAGAGTCTGAACATGATTTTTTTGTTGCAGGGCATAGCTCTACCTCTATCTCACTAGGCGTAGGCGCTGCTAAAGCAATCGCACTTAAAGGTGAATCTAATGAGCGTATTCCTGTGGCTGTTATCGGGGATGGCGCTATCAGTGCAGGTATGGCATATGAAGCGATGAATGAGCTTGGTGATAGAAAATATTCTATGATTATTATCTTAAATGATAATGAGATGAGTATCGCTAAACCTATAGGAGCGATGAGCAGAATATTAAGTTCAGCAATGGCAAGCCCTTTTTACCAACGTTTTAAAAATAATGTAGAACAAGTTGTAGATCATTTGGGTGAAGGCGCATATTATATGGCTAAACGCTTTGAGGAATCTTTTAAGCTTATCACTCCTGGTATCTTATTTGAAGAGATGGGGATTGAGTATATAGGTCCCGTAGATGGACATAACCTTAAATCTTTGGTAGAGACTTATAAACTAGCAAAAAGTATGAAAAAACCAGTCTTAATTCATGTGCAAACACTCAAAGGTAAAGGCTACGAAATAGCCGAAGGTCAGCATGAAAAATGGCATGGAGTAGGGCCTTTTGACCGTGATAGTGGGACTTCAAATAAAAAATCATCAATAAAAAGTGCTACACAGATTTACACTGATGCTTTGATGTGCTTGGCTGATAATGATACAAAAGTCGTAGGAGTAACTGCTGCAATGCCAAGTGGTACAGGCTTAAGTGATTTGATAGAAAAATATCCCGAGCGTTTTTGGGATGTTGCCATTGCTGAACAACATGCAGTGACATCTATGGGGGCTTTGGCAAAAGAGGGCTTCAAGCCTTTTTGTACTATTTATTCCACCTTTTTACAGCGTGCTTATGATCAGGTGATTCATGATGTCTGTCTTTTGGATCTGCCTGTAGTATTTGCACTTGATCGCGCGGGTATTGTCGGCGAAGATGGAGAGACTCATCAGGGTGTTTTTGATATTAGCTTTTTACGAGCCATTCCAAATATGACTCTTTTTGCTCCATGTAGTGAAAAAGCGATGCACCGTGCAATGTCTTTTGCGTATGAATATAAACATCCATGTTCACTGCGTTATCCTCGTGGTAGTTTTACACAGATTCAACTTCCAGAACCACAGCCTTTTGAACTAGCAAAATCGCAACTTCTTATAGAAAATGAGAGTGATATCTTGTTGATAGGCTATGGAAATGGTGTAGGACGCGCACGAGAAACCATGGAGTTTCTGGAAGAAAATGTCTCTCTTTTGGACTTACGCTTTGTTAAACCACTTGATACGCAGAGCTTACATGTAATGGCACAAAAGCATAAGCGTTGGTATGTCTTTAGCGACTCCTCTAAGGCTGGAGGCGTAGGGAGTGCACTTTTAGAGTTCTTAGCAGATGCAAAAATAGTAGATGTTTTAGTAACAAGTTTTGAGTATGAGGATGCCTTTATCACGCATGGCAATACTAAGGTAGTTGAGGAGTCTTTAGGCATACTACCCCAGCAGTTAGCAGAAAAAATCTCTTTATAGGATAGAAATATGGGAGCATTAGAATATTATACATACCGTGATTATCAGAGCTGGGAAGGCGAGTGGGAACTTATTGATGGAGAAGCCTTAGCTATGGCACCATCGCCTATGAAAACACATCAGCAGATCGCTTATGCTCTCTCCTTTGAGCTAAATAGATCTATACAAGAGTGTGATTTATGTCAGGTTTTTGGAGAGGAAGATTATATCGTTGATGAGGCAACTGTGCTTAAACCAGATATCGTTTTAATGTGCAATGATAATGATGATGATTTTATCACAAAAGCCCCTGAAATCGTTATAGAAGTGATCTCCAAATCAACAGCAAGACGTGATGAAGAGTATAAGTTTCGGATTTACGAGAAAGAGAAAGTGAAGTATTATATCTTAGTCTATCCTGATGGTCTGCGCGCTAAGATATTTAAGCTCTATGGATACACCTATCAAAAAGAGGGTGATTTTTTTGACCAAGAGTACCATTTTGAAGATCTAGAATGTTCTGCCTCATTGGATTTTAAAAGAGCATTTAAAAAGTTTAAGAAATAAGTGCAAGTATGAAAAAGATAAGTAAACTTCCTCCAATCTTAGATGGCAATAATATAGAGCAAAAACGCCAAGAGATTTTAGAGTATTTTCAAAACACTTACACATTATATGAAAAACTTTTTGAAGTTTTTGTAAATGATAGTGTTTTTTATCAAAAATCTGAGCCGACACGCCATCCTATGATCTTTTATTTTGGACATACTGCAACATTTTTTATCAATAAGCTTATCTTAGCGAAAGTTATTACGAAACGAATTAACCCTGATTTTGAGTCTATTTTCGCTATTGGCGTTGATGAGATGCGTTGGGATGATATGAGTAGTGAGCATTATACTTGGCCTGATATCAATGAAGTTCGTGCATATAGGGCGAAGGTGAAAAGTCATATTGAAGAGTTGATACAGACATTGCCTCTTAGCTTGCCTATTACGCAAGATGATCCTTTTTGGATTATTTTGATGGGGATAGAGCATGAAAGAATTCATATAGAAACCTCTAGTGTTTTACATAGACAGCTTGATATTTCTCAGCTAAAGAACTCTTCTGTATGGCTTACATGTAAGGATTTTGGCAATGCACCTAAGAATGAGTTAGTCTCTATTGAAGGCGCAACAATTACACTAGGAAAAGATAAAAATCATCATCTCTATGGCTGGGATAATGAGTATGGTAGAGAGAGTGAAATCGTAAATGATTTTGAGACCTCAAAATACCTTGTCAGTAATGGTGAATTTATGGAATTTATCAATGATGGTGGCTATGAAAAAGCACACTTATGGGATGAAGAGGGACGAAAATTTTTAGAGATAAGTGCGGCTACGCACCCTCCATTTTGGGTAAAAAGTGAGAATGGATTTCGCTACCGAAGTATGAGTGAGATTATGCAGATGCCTCTCAATTGGCCTGTTGATGTCAATAACCTCGAAGCGATGGCGTTTTGTCGCTGGAAAAGTGAAAAAGAGGGGAGTGATTATCGCCTTTTAAGTGAGGCTGAATGGTATCTACTTTATGAACGCTCACATATTGAAGATGTGCCAAATTTTAATGATGCGAAGGCAAATATCAATCTTGCGCATTTTGCTTCATCTTGTCCTGTAAATCGCTTTGCTTTTGGTGACATTTATGATGTTGTTGGCAATGTTTGGCAGTGGACACAAACACCTATAGATGGTTTTAAGGGCTTTGAGCCTCATCCAATTTATGATGACTTTTCAGTGCCTACCTTTGATGGAAAACACAACCTTATCAAAGGTGGCTCTTGGATAAGTAGCGGCAATGAACTGATGAAACATTCACGCTATGCTTTTCGTCGCCATTTTTACCAACACGCTGGTTTTCGATATGTAAAAGGAAAAGCGATACAGTTTGAGGAAAATATCTATGAAAGTGATACAAGTGTTTCACAATATTGTGAATTTCAATATGCCCAAAGCTCTTTTGGTGTAGAAAATTTTGCTGTAACTTGTGCTAGATTAGCAAGTGAATATTCTTTAAATCACACCAAGGCACTTGATCTTGGTTGTGCAACAGGGCGTGCCTCTTTTGAGCTTGCGCGTCATTTTGATAAGGTTACAGCAATTGACTTTTCGGCACGCTTTATTCAAGTAGGCGTTGTCTTACAGACGAAAGGCAAGATCTTTTATGAACGTCAAGAAGAGGGTGAAATAAAAAGTCGCCAAAGTCACAGCCTTGAAGAGTTTTCTCTCTTACATGTAAAGGATAAGGTAGAGTTTTGGCAAGGGGATGCCTGTAATTTAAAAGCACATTTTAAAGACTTTGATCTGGTAATGGCGACAAATCTTATTGACCGTCTTTATGAACCTCGACTTTTTTTAGAAAATGTGCATGAGCGTCTCAACGAAGAGGGTATTTTGATTTTGACATCACCCTACACTTGGCTAGAAGAATATACTGCCAAAGATTTTTGGATAGGGGGCTATGTGGATGAAAATGGCAAGGAAGTTTCTACCTTAGAGGGGCTTAAAAATATTTTAGAAAAAAACTTTAAGCTTTTAGATACAAAAGATATAGAGTTTGTTATTCGTGAAACACCTCGTAAATATCAGCATACTATTGCACAAATGAGTATTTGGAAATTAAAGACACCTAAAAAGTGTGAAATTGTATAAAAATATCATGTCGCAAGTCATTGAACGCTCCTCTAGTAGCGCTGAAAAGTATCAACTCCGAGAGAGACTTTTTAAAACAGAAGATATCTTGCCTATGTGGGTAGCGGATATGGATATAGTGACTCCACCATTTATCGCTCAAGCACTTAGGGAGCGTCTTGAACATCCTATCTTTGGCTATGAAGAGATGAGCGAGTCTGCTTATGAGGCGCAAATAGCGTGGCTGCAGAGACGCCATAGCTTCCATATAGAGCGAGAGTGGATGTTTTACTCTCCTTCTGTTGTCGCCTCTATCAATCTTGCTATACAGACCTTTACATCAGTGGGTGATAAGGTGATAGTACAGACACCTGTCTATTTTCCTTTTATGAGTTCTATCACAAACAATCAGCGTCATATCGTACGCAATCCTCTAAAATTGGATGAAAAGGGTGATTATACTTTTGATTTGCAAGATCTGAAATCAAAGATAGATAAAGATACAAAACTACTGCTATTGTGCTCGCCGCATAACCCTGTTGGTCGTGTTTGGAGCAGAGAAGAGCTTTTGGCACTTGGGGAGATATGTGTAGAAAATAATATAAAAGTCTTTGCGGATGAGATTCACTCAGACCTTATTTTTGATGGCTATAAACACACGCCATTTGGCTCTTTAAGCAAGGCTATTCGTGATATTAGCATTACGGCCATCGGTCCTGGAAAAACTTTTAATCTAGCAGGACTCTCTATTTCGACACTTATGATTGCTGATGAAAAAATGCGTCAAGATTTTGAAAAAGTCTATAAGGCTGTCCATTTTGCAGAGGGAACTGTTTTTGGACATGTGGCGTTTGAAAGTGCCTATCGTGAAGGGGATGTGTGGGTAGATGAGTTGATGGAGTATCTTACATGTAATATCACACTTTTAGAAGATACCTTGCAAGAACACGCAAATATCCTTACATGTAAGCATCCTCAAGGAACATATCTGCTCTGGTTAGATTGTCGTGGTTTTGGTTTAAGTGATAAGGCTCTGCGTGAGTTATTTATACAAAAAGCGAAATTAGGTCTCTCTTGGGGAACCTCTTTTGGCAAAGAGGGAAGTGGGTTTGTGCGCCTTAATTGCGCTGTTCCTCATGCGGTGATGCAAGAGGCAGTACAAAGATTACATCAAGCTCTGTCTTGTCTTTGAGGCATTCTCTTAGATATAAGGAGTGTGAATTGTATGATGTTGGTTCTAAAACTATATAAGAAACGATTTTTTTTACATTTTATTTAGAAAAATTCCCCTACAATCCTCCCTATGAAAAAAACATTAATAACCCTAATGGCACTATGTAGTGCGCTTTTGGCTCATGATATGTGGATAGATGACAGTGCTCTTGTTCATTATGGACACAGGAATATTGCACATTCTCATGGTGACAATAAAATTATACAAGGCGGTGAGATGCAATACGTCTCTTGTTTAAAAGACGCTAAGATAATCTCTTTTGATTCTGCAAAACAACAGTGCGATGCTTTGTTTGTGCAACTTAAACCAACTTATTACACAAAAACGCCCTATGGAACAAAAAAACTGCCTAAAAATGAGGTAAAGATGGCAATATCAAGTTTCTTGAGTCTTGAGTCTATTAAGAGGATCTATAATTATAAAGGTGTTGAGCCATTCAAAAAAGGCTTAGAGCTTACTTTAATTAATAATCTTTCTGAGATTGAAGTAGGGGATAAAGCACGACTTCTTGTTCTTTTCGATGCAAAACCAAAAGAAGGCGTCACAGTAGCAAATGATGACAAGCCGATTGGTATTAGTGGTAAGGATGGAAGAGTTAATGTTCGCATTAAGCAAAAAGGGCTTCAAAATCTAAAAGCCTCTTTTTCAATTCCATGCGATAGTGAAAAATGTGATAAAATGATCTATTCGACAACACTTAATATTGAGCTAAGGGAGTGAAATTTTTTATCACGCTTATCTGTTTGTGCTTCACAGCTTTCGCGCATAACTTAGAGCACAGCACTACCCATCAAGAGAGTATTGTTGTGTCATACAACTTTCTAGGTGGCGGTGAATTTTCATACCAAGATTATGAGATATATCCACCAAATAAGGATATCCCTTATCAAGTTGGGCGTACAAATGCAGAGTCAAAAATTGTATTTATTCCTAATCAAAAAGGGGTATGGAAAATAAAAGCTTTTTCGCAAGATGGCCATGGAAAAATAATCACTATTAATGTTGATAAAATTTTACAACAAAAAAATGTACAAGCATCCACAATTGCGCAATTTATAAAACCTCTTATAGGTTTAGTTGTGATTTTTGTCATTTTTGGATTTATCTATTTATTTAAAAGGAGAAAAATTGAGAAAAATTAGTTTACTTACAGTAGCGTTATCAACAGTAGTATTTGCTCATCATGGAGTTGCAGCATTAAGTATTGCAGGTTTAGAAGGTCCTGGAGCGCCACTTGAGACAACATCAACAGCAACACTTCCTGAAGATAAGATGTTGGCTTATGTAAAGATCGAAGATGCTTCTTATGCAAAATATACTTCTTCTATCGATGACGAGGTTGATAGAACAACTTATCTTATGTATGGTTTTGGATATGGCATCACACCTTATTTAAGTGCATATACATTTATTCCTTATTATACAAAAAAAAGAGAAGATAATATTGGTAGCAGTGGCTGGCATGATATAAAGCTGATGATGGCATTAGGATTTACTTATGATGATGGCTTTAAACTCAATAAAAAAAATGAAAGTCTTGATGATATGCAAGATTGGCATTTTACAACATACTTTAATATTAGCTTACCAACGGGTGAGGGAGAAGTGACTTTTCCAGGCCATAGCGTTGATTTTGATCCATTCTTGCAACTCTCTTTTGGTGCACCCTCTTTTATGGCTGGATTTGCAGCAACAAAATGGTATGGAGATGCGGTAACACTCTCCTTTGATACATCTTACAATACATTTATGCAGTACCAATACTCAGCAGTAAAAGTAAAATTTGCAGATGAGATTCGTGCAGGAGCTGCGTTTACTTACAAGCTTTACACAGATCAAAAATCTAAATTTCGTCTTGATGCTGATATTGAAGCAAATTACTTGCACATTGGACGAGACAAAGAAGAGGGTCTTGAACAACTTGCAACAGGAGGAGAAATCCTCTATACAACTATCGGCATGCGTCTTTTTTATCAGACAGTTAGTATTGGCGCAGGGCTCAAGGTGCCGACTTGGACAAATCTTAATGAAGATAATATGCAGCAAGGTGCCGAAGGAAAAGAGAAATATCGTGCGATACTAACTTTTTCAACGCTTTTTTAAGGGTCAAAAAGCATGCATATTCCTGACGGCTTTATTTCTCCACAAACATATCTTCCAGCAGCAATTCTATCTGCTGGACTATTATATATGGCATACAAAAAGATTGACTTAGATATAGAAAAGATTCCTTTTGTAGCAGGTGTGAGCGCTCTCTCTTTTGTGATGATGCTTATTATTATTCCTTTTCCTGGTGGTACAAGTGTTCATCTAAGTGGTATAGCTATTATTGCGCTCCTTTTTGGAGCATGGACTAGTTTTGCTGCTCTTTCTTTAGTTCTCTTGCTTCAAGCACTTCTTTTTGGAGAAGGTGGCATCACATCTCTGAGTGTCAATATCTTAGCACTTGCCTTTTTAGGAAGCTTTAGTGCTACACTCTTTTTTAGCCTTTTTAGTAAATACTCAAAGAAGATAGCAATGTTTATTGCTGGATTTGCTAGTATAGTAATTTCTTCTATTTTTGTTGCATTTATTTTAGGATTACAACCTATTGTTGCATCAAAGAGTGGTTCACCTCTTTATTTTCCATTTGGATGGGATGTGACTTTTATATCTGTTGTTGTTCCACACTTTTTTTTAGGTATAATCGAAGCTTTCGTAACGCTAAGCGTGGTTACATTTTTGCAAAACAGATATAAGGACATATTAAGTGAATGAAAAGAGTTTGTTTCTAATTTATCTTGCAGTGGTGCTCTTTTTGGGAGTTATTCATAGCGAGATGGTGATGGTGTGTGTAATCTTATTAACTCTTTTTATTAATAAAAAAGCAAAATTTAAAATTTTAAAAAAAGCTTTTTTAGTCATTTTATTTTTTAATGCAACTGTTACACTCTCTTATATTGCTTATTCATACTTTGTAGCCGTCGCAGATCCTTATGCAATGGTGCTTATAAATCTTCGTGCTTTTGCTATTACTTCTCTTACTTTTACTCTTGTTCATAATGTAAATCTTCATAAAGCATTGGAATTTCATCCTCTATTTTCTGTTTTATACAGCTTTACATTTGCACAAATTACACTCTTAAAATCCCTACTTCAAGAGTATTATTTTGGAATTACAAGTCGAGGCGCTACACTGAAAAAACAGATTAATACAAAACAACTTCCACCCCTATTGATAACACTTTTTGGCACAATGATTTACAAATCCCAAGAACAGACTATGGCTTTAAAATCACGAGGACTTCTGTAATGATTAATGTTTCAAATCTTTCCTATACTTATCAAGACTATCAACTCAATGAAATTCGTGTGCTTAAAGATATCAGTCTTACAATCAAAGAGGGAGAAAAAATTATTCTCTTAGGAATTAATGGGTCTGGAAAATCAACTCTTTTAAAGATCTTAAACGGTCTTTTGTTAGCTGATGGAGAGTATTTATATAAGAAGGAAAAAGTTACAAAAAAATGGCTTAAAAATAATAATAAAACCTTCCGAAAAGAAGTTGTTTTTGCAATGCAAGACCCCTCTTCTATGCTGTTTAATCCAACAGTGTATGATGAAATAGCATTTGGGCTTAAACAGTTTGATTTTGACGATGTGCAAGAGAGGGTGCACTATTGGGCAAAAACTTTCTGTATTGAATCTTTGTTGAAAACTTCCTCTCTTAATCTTAGCGGAGGACAAAAACAAAAAGTGCTTTTAGCTTCGCTCTTGGCAATAGAGCCGAAATTTTTGCTTATGGATGAGCCTACTGCGCATTTAGATCCACCAACAACTGGATGGTTGGTTGATTTTTTAGATACATTAGATATCACCTCTGTCATCTCCACACATAATCTCTCTTTAGGTCAAGAGCTTGGCAAAAGAGCAGTTGTACTTGGTAGTGAGCACACAATTTTATATGATGGCGCCATTACCCCTCTTTTAGAAGATATCGAGCTTCTGAAAAAAGCACAACTTGTTCATCAGCATAAACACAAGCATGATAAACTTACTCACTCGCATTATCATATTCATAGTTGGAATTAAGATGCGTCTTAACATCAATCGCTAAAATTTGGTAGGTTAAAAATGATAAAAATAAATTGGAATGAATTTAAAGCTTTTAAAAAAGAGAGTGATAATGTTCATAAGCGCGATAATTTCGGTCTTTTGATAGAATTTTTAAGAGCTTTTTATGGTGTTACTGATGTGCATGACTTGTATAATTCTCTTAAAAATGATGATCTCTCGCAGATGATGTTAGAGAAGCGAAATATTACAAGCGTTGTTATTCTTGAAAAATACCTCAAAAAAAGTTCTCTAAATGAAAATGATTATGATTGTTAGTGGCGCAGGACTAAGTGCGGAGAGTGGTATAAGCACTTTTCGTGATAGTGATGGTTTGTGGGAAAACTATGATGTGATGCAGGTCTGCTCTACACAGGGTTGGGAAGATGATAGAGCCTTGGTGACAAATTTTTATAATGCAAGACGGCAGGATTTAAGAGATAAAAAACCAAACAGAGCACATCTCTTTTTAGCGCAGTTAGAGAAAAAATATCCAGCACAAATCATACACCTCACACAAAATGTTGATAATCTTTTAGAGCAGGCAGGAGCAAAAGAGGTCATACATCTTCACGATACCCTCACAGATTTACGCTGTGAATCTTGCGGACATGTGTGGGATATCGGCTATGAAGCACAAAATGAACATGATGCCTGTCCTCGATGTGAAAGCGACAGAGTCCGCCATAATGTTGTGATGTTTGGTGAGGCTGCACCGATGTATCAAAAACTCCAACAAGCCATAGGGCAATGTGGACTTTTTATCGCTATCGGGACGAGTGGACAGGTTATTGATATCGTCTCTATCGCAAGAGAGTTTTCTCACTCTATCTTGCT
>CAMZLS010000014.1 GCA_947311765.1 uncultured Helicobacteraceae bacterium | reverse complement strand
CTAGAAGCTATTAAAGAGGCACGCTAATCCAATAAATAGTCTTTGTAAGACTATTTATTGTCTCCTTACTTTCATCATTTTAATTCCTTTTTTTTATAACTGAAATTTCTTCTAGTGTAATTTACCCCTTGTTTTCTCCTTTTTATATGTTAAGCTTAGGTTTAAAGATTTATTCTTAGGTTGTCTCGTAGCTTCTATCTGCGTAAGACTTTGAAAAATGTATGCAGAAAAACAGTTGATTTATCGACTTAGAAGTAATTCTGTTTAAGTCAAATTATAAATTACAAAGGAGTCGTATATGCAAAATGAATCGTGTATTAGGATGTATTGTGAATCAGAAGGAAGATGTCATGGTATTGTTTTAG
Source organism: uncultured Helicobacteraceae bacterium (assembly GCA_947311765.1). Classification (GTDB taxonomy): domain Bacteria; phylum Campylobacterota; class Campylobacteria; order Campylobacterales; family Sulfurimonadaceae; genus S010-53. The sequence goes on along the minus strand of CAMZLS010000014.1, from coordinate 10,945 downwards.
TCTATTTTAATGATGACCAAAAAGAGAGAATCCTAACTACTACTGATGAAATGGCAAACCGTCACCGTGTAGCACCTGATGTTTCTATAAGACACAGAGACGAGTATGGAGAAATTTTTATAGAATTTTATGATGAGTATCATCATGAAGGTGCATGTTTTTTTGAAGATCTCGTAGAAGTCTTGGGCGCAAAATTATGTGATTGTGAGGATATGTAATGAGTGAAATAATACCAAAAGTATTTAGAATAAATACAGGGAGTTGTAATGGCTGTGATGTCGAGTTTGTAGCGACGGCATTTGTTGATAAGTTTCATATAGAATCTTTAGGTGTTGAATTAGTAGAAGATGTGAAAGATTCAAATCTTTTAGTAATCACTGGTCCATTGACTGCTAAAAGTGAACCGTTTTTAAAAAAATACTTAAATCAGATGAAAAAACCTTTTGTTGTTGTAGGCGTTGGAACCTGTTCGGTGAGTTGTGGAATATTTAGAGACTCTTATGCTATTAATGGACCACTAGATAAGTTTGTAGAAGTTGATGTAAATGTAGCTGGATGTCCACCGAGACCCCAATCTATAGCAGAAGGGATAGCAAAAGGCGTTAAAGTTCTAAATCAGAAGATGCACGGAGAAGTAACCCCTAAGAAAATTGACACAATTTTTCAAGATTTCTCTGCACCGCAGACTTTCAGAGGAAAAATGGCTTTGCATGAGGGTATGTGTACGGGTTGTAGAACTTGTGAGACGGTTTGTCCTTCAACTGCTATTAAAATAAGTAAAACAGATGATGGTTTTACTCATAATATTTGGCATAACTCTTGTTGCTATTGTGGTAACTGTGCCTATTTCTGCCCAACTGGCGCTATTCACTCCACTAATAATTTCGATACTGCAAAATTGTCTAATCACAAATACACAGATATAAATATTGCCCATATTGAGTATGAAACATGTACGAAATGTCAAGAGAAATTTATGCCACCGTCTCGTGGTCTTTTAGGCAAAGCTTATGTTCATGATGATGTAAATAAGCTTAATGCAAAAATATGCCCAAGTTGTAGAAAAGAAGCAAATTTTAAGAGGATGTATGCATGAAAATAGATGAGTTTAACAATGCAATTAAAAGTAAAATAACAGGTGCTTATGAACTAAAAGAAGATTCTGATAGTTATGGAAATTCAAATGCATGGGTTATTTTGGAAAATAAAAGAGATGTTGAAGTAGTCGCAAAAGCAATTAAAGCATATAAGGGCAGATGTGTAGTAGCCACCGCTTATAAAAACGAAAAAGAAAATACGCATACCGTTGTTTATCATTTTGACATTAATGGCACGATTGTTAATATGCAGCTTGTAACAGATAATCAAAGTGTCCATTCTATAACTCCTATCTTAAAGAGTGCAGATTGGGCTGAAAGAGAGATGAGGGAGATGTATGACATTGAAGTACTTGGACATCCTTGTAGTGATAGACTCTTTTTAGATTACAGTTTGGTTAAGGGTGTTTTAAATGAGTATATTTCACTTTCAAAAATGCAGACAGGTCTTAGTGACACAGATGTATTATGGAGTAAAATTAATAAGGGAGCAGAGTCATGAGTGAAAAAATAACAATTGGACCATTTAACCCTGAATTAGAAGAGTCAGTTTATTTTAAATTAGTTGTTGATGAAAATAGAGTAGTTGAAGAAGTAGAACTTATCAATGGATTTATTCACCGTGGCATGGAGTCACTTGCAACAAAAAAGAATTTCATGCAAAACCTTATTTTGACTGAAAGGGTCTGTTCTCTTTGTTCTAATAATCACCCTTTTACTTATTCCCTTGCGGTTGAGAAAATTGCAGGTGTTGAAGTTCCTTTAAGAGGCGAAGCGCTTAGAGTAATAGCTGATGAAGTGAAAAGAGTTGCTTCAGACCTTTTTAACCTCTCTATGCTTACTCATCTAGCACATAGACATGATTTGATGAAAGAGACTCTTGAAATTAGAGAATATATGCAAGATTTAAAAGAGACTATTTGGGGAAATCGAATGGATATGAGTGTTAATATTTTAACAGGAACCAAATATAATCTCAATGACGAAAAAGTTACATTTATTTTAAAAACACTTAATGAAGCAGAACCAAGAATAAAGGCTCTACAAAAAGCGTATCAAAATGACGCAGTTTTTAAAGACAAAACGGTCGGTGTAGGGATATTGCCTTATGAAGATGCGCTAGAAATAGGTGTTACTGGACCTGTTGCTAGAGGAAGTGGTGTTAATAACGATGTAAGAGTTAAGGCACCATATTCGCTCTATGCTCTACGACCAAGTCTTCAACCAAAAGTCACTACTTATGAAGAGGGTGATGTTTATGCACGAGCGATGGTGAGATTTGGAGATATTATAGAGGCTATTCGAATTATTAGAGATGTTGTTGCAGATTTGCCAGAAGGAGATACATATCTGGAAAAACGACCTCACATTCCAGCAGGTGAAGCAGTAGTTAGAACAGAGGCACCAAGAGGAGAACTGATTTATTATCTCAAAACAGATGGTAGTCAAAAACCAGTTCGTATGCGATGGAAAGTGCCAACTTATTCCAATTGGGAAGCATTAAAAGTGATGATCAAAGGGGATAAAGTAGATAATGTTACGATGATTTTAAATAGTATTGATCCTTGTATCTCATGTACAGAGCGATAGGAGTAGATGATGAGCGAATTTAGAAATAATAGATTTATCTATGCAGATCCCCAAAAGTGTATCGGATGCATCAATTGTGAGTTGGCTTGTAGTGCAAGTCATATGAACCTTAATGCCGATACTGTTTACGAAATGATACAAAGGGGTGAAGAAATTGCACCTTCTAGAAATAAAGTAGTCAAAGCAGATGGAAAAACTTCTCCTATGCAGTGTATGCAGTGCCCTGATGCTCCGTGTTTAGAAGGCTGTCCCGTTGATATTATCAAATTTGAAGATGATTTTGTGAAGTATTATGAGAGCGATTGTATTGGTTGCGAAAGCTGTGATATGGTTTGTCCGTATGGTGCAGTAGTGATGGCATCAAATAAAAAACCAGATGCTCCCGTGAGTCAAATGGTAGCACTCACTTGTGATCTTTGTGGTGGTGAAAATGGTAAACAAGCCTGTATAAATATCTGCCCAACTGATGCAATTAGCTTGATTGATTATGATAGGTTTTTTGAAATCCAGGCAAAAAGAAGCTAGGCAATGCATGAGTATTCTATTGTAATGTCGATGTTAGATATTTGTGAAAAACATGCTAAAAACAAAGAGGTAGAAAAGGTCGTAGTCAATATCGGAAAAATGAGTGGAATAGAGTCGCACTTTTTAAAGACAAGTTTTGATGTTTTTAAAGAAGATACTATATGTGCAAACGCTGTTATGGATATGAATTTAATAGATATTACTATCTTGTGTATTGATTGCGAAAAAGAGTCTTTGGTTGATCAATTTAATTTTTACTGTCCTCATTGTAAAAGTGGAAATACTAAAGTATTGACAGGACAAGAGATGCATATAGAATATATAGAACTAAAGGAGTAAGAAGTGACTGAGATTGTAAAAAAGAAGCAATACCTTAAGATAAAAAAAGAGACACCTAGAAAAAGAGAGGCCAATAAAAGGAAAGTAGATTTTCAACCTACTTACTATCTTTTTAGTAAAGATGAAGCTGATACACAATCCCTTCGTTGTATTAAGTGCCCTATTGATCTTATTAAAGGTATGGAAAGTGAATTTAGTTTTTGTAGGACAGGCTGTCCTTTAGAGAATAAAATCCCCATATGGATAGAACATGTTCGCAATGGTGATATAAAGAGTGCTTTTGAAGCAAGTAACGAGATATCCCCGTTTCCTGAGATTTTAGGTATGGTATGTCCTCATGATGTGCTTTGTCAAGGTGGCTGTACTATTGCCAAAACCGAATCAGGAAGCGTAACAATTGGAGCAATCGAGGTCTATTTGAACGAGCAGGCTTTTAAAATGGGATTAAAGCCTGATTACGGAGAAAAAAGAGAGAAAGTTTCCAAAAGGGTTGCTATAATCGGTAGTGGTCCAGCTGGTATGAGTTGTGCTACATTTTTACTTCGTGCTGGAATTGAAGTAGATATGTTTGAAAAGTCAGATAGACCAGGCGGTCTTTTGACATACGGTATCCCAAACTTCAAAATTAAAAAAGATGTGATTTTAAGAAGATTTGCTTGGATGCAAGAGGCAGGTATGAATCTGCATCTAAATACAGATATTAAAGATTCAGCGCAGATTAAAGCTATGCTAGATGAGTATGATACCGTTTTTGTTGGACTTGGGGCTCCAAGCAGTAGGGGTGCTAGAATGGAGAATGAACATTCTCATGGTGTATATCATGTAATGGATATTTTAAAACATGCGCAAAAAAGGGTTTTTGAAGATTTTTATGAGTCTATTTTAGAAGATAAAAATGTCATTGTTATAGGCGGTGGCGACTCCGCTATGGATGCAGTACGAACCGCAGTAAGAATGAAAGCAAAATCAGTCAGATGTGCTTATAGAAGAGATCAAAAAAATATGCCTGGAAGTCAAAAAGAAGTTGTCAATGCAAAAGAAGAGGGTGTAATTTTTGAATTTTATACAGCTCCTAAAAAGGTGATTATTGATAAAGGTCGTCATGTCCAAGGCTTGCTTTGCCAAAAAACAAAATTAGGCGATCCTGATGATAGTGGTAGAAGACGCTTAGAGATCATAGAGGGCAGTGATTTTGAGTTAGAGTGCGATGTTCTTATTTTGGCACTTGGTTTTGATAATGTTGAATTTCCATGGTATGATGATGCAGAAATCAATACAGCTAAATGGGGTGATATTATCGTTGACGAAGAGAAGCGAACTTCCAACAAGAGAATTTTTGCTGGAGGTGATGCAGTAAGAGGAGCCGACCTCGCGGTAACAGCAGCAGCTGATGGTAGAAGAGCCGCTTTAGCAATGTTAAAAGACTTTGGTCTTACGCTCTAGGCAATAATAAAGAAAATGAGAAAAGATGCTAACTAAACAGAAAAAGAGAAATACTATCATCCAATCAGCGTTAAAACTTTTCTCTACTAAAGGGTTTTATAATACAACTATCTCAGAAATATCAGAGAAAATGGGTGTCAGTGTTGGTAATATTTATAACTATTTTCCCTCTAAAAAATCTTTAGCACAGGCATCTATTAGATATGTTACTAATAAATTAGCAACAGAGCTTAGATATATCAATAGTCTTGAAATTTCACAAAAAGAGAAAATTCGTCATTTTGTTACAGTTTATCTACAGTTTGTTCATAGAAACCCTGAAATAATAGAGTACTTTTTTAAAGTATATCTTTCGAACAGGGAACTTTTTTGCGATAAAGATGATTGTGGTTTTGCTTTAGCAAAAGAGTTTATAGATGAGGTAGAGTTCTTAGTGGAAAAAGGGGTCAGTGAAGGTGAGTTTGAAAAAATTGACTTTTATATGGCTTTCTCTCTAGTTACAGGTATTTTAGGCTCTATAACTTTTTTAAACAGTGAAAATGCCTTCATGAAAGATTTGGATACATATATAGATGATGTTAGCACTCTTATATGCAAAGGGTTATCCAGATAGTTCAAGTAATTCTATTGCTTTAATATAAATTTAATAGCCTTCTAAAAATAAACTAAAATGAATTGCTATTCATTTACTCCCTCTTTTCACCCTTTTTGTTCTGGTACAATTTTAACCATCAATTATATGATGTGTTGCTCATAAAATGAGCTAATCTTGTGTTAATGAAATAAAAAAGGATGTATGGTATGAATGAGACATCAAGAAGAGATTTTCTGAAAGGAGGAGCTGCTACTATCGCAGGTGCTGCTGTGGGTATTCCGCTTAGTGCTGATACAAAAATTGTTACTTCTGTAGATTTTAACAGAGAAAAGAAAGTATCAGTTTTGTGTAGAATGTGCGCACAAAAGTGTCCTTCCATAGCAACGGTTTTAGATGATAGAGTTGTTAGACTTGAGCCAAATATGGGAACACCATATGGTGCAGTATGTGGTCGTGCAGCAGGTGCAATGGGTGCAACTTATGATGCTGATAGGATTACAACACCTCTTATTAGAACAGGAGAGAGAGGCGAAGGTAAGTTTAGAAAGGCTACCTGGGATGAAGCTCTTGATATGGTTGCAGAAAAACTAAAAACAATTCGTGAAGAGGGTGATGCGAAGTCAGTTGCCTATTTGCCGAGATTTAGTGCTGCAGGCGGTATAGATAAAGGCTTTTTTCAACTTTATGGTACACCCAATATCGTAGGATACGGAGATACTTGTTTTGGAGCATCACTGCCTGTAGGTTATGGTACTGTAATGGGAGGAACTAAGTTGTCTGCTGTTTCTGGTCCTGGAACATCAGCGGTGAGTGCTGATCATGAATTTGCCAAATATGGCATATTGATGCAAAGAAATGTAGGTGGTGCATTGGTTTGTCATCCATGGGGTAAAACTTTTGGTCTTGGTAAGAAAAATGGTATGGAGATTGTGGTTATAGATCCTAGAAAGCCATCAGAAGCTGGTGAAAGTCTTGTAGATTGGGCGCCAATCAAGCCTGGTACCGATGCTGCCTTTTTACTAGGTCTTATGAATGAAATTTTTGTTAAAAAATACTATGACGAAAAACACTTAAAACAAAAAACAAATGCTGATATGTTAATAAATCCAGAAACTGGATTGCCTGTACAGACTCAAATCATCAAAAAAATGAAAAAAGGTAAACAAGTTGATGTAGAAGATTATCTTGTTGCTACTGATTCTGGCACGAGCTTTAAGTCTAAAGCAGGAGATAGCAAGCTTCTTGGTGAATATGAAGTGAGCGTTAATGGTGTAAATATCAAGTGTAAAACAGCACTACAGATGATGATGGACTCATGTGAAAAATATACACCTGATTTTGTGGAATCTGAAGCAAAAATAGAAGCAAGTCAATTAAGAAAAATAGCAAAGAAATTAAACGATGCAAAACCAGCTTGTTTCATAGAAAGAGGCTATCGTTCTGAAAGATATGCAAACAGCATGCGAGAAAAACTACTTATGACTCAATTAAATGCTATTTTAGGTGTTTATGGGAAAAAAGGTGGTGTAATTCAAAATGGTAAAGTCAAACTTGGAAAAGCGATAAAAGCTCCAAAGCTAAAAGAAGCAAATATTGCAAAATGGATAGTAAAGCATGATGCAGACAAGCCTCTTATAAATGTAAAATTTTATCGTAGAGCATGGATAGAAGCTATTTTAAAAGAGAAGCCATACAAACAAAGAGTTGCATTTATTTGGGGACAAAATATTGTCGGAGGCTCTGTTGGTGCATTGGAAATCACAAAAGCACTGAAAAAGTTAGAGACGATTATTTGTGTCAGTCCATATTGGAATGAGACTACGATGTTTGCAGATGTTATTTTACCTGATGCTACATTTTTGGAAAGAGATGAGTGTTTAAATGGCAAATGGAAGAGTCCACTTGCTACTTTAGGTGTTAATAGAAAGGCATCAGAGCCTCTTGGCGAATCTAAAGATGGGTACTGGATAGTTAATGAACTTGCAAAACGAATTGTGACTCCAGAAGAATATGAAAAGCATTTTGGTGAATACAATAGACGAGGAATGATAGCTATTTGGGAGAAACAATATCAGGGAATCCATGGTATTACACCAAAAGAGAAAGCTTCTATTCCTCCACTAGAAGATATTTTAAATGGTCGCGTATGGGCCGGAGATAAACACTATAAAATAAAATGTAAAACAAAAACTGGCAAATGGGAAATCTATCCAACATCACTTGCCAAGATGTATAAAGAGCTAAAAGATGCAGGTCACAAAGATGCAGAGTTTGTAAATCCACTTCCAGTTTATGATAAAGCTGAAGTGATAGCTCAAAAAGCCAACCTAGCTGACGATGAGTTTATACCTATCACAGGATTTCACCCACTAGGAACATTTACAGGTCAGCAGACAAAGAATAATATGCTATTTAAATTGATTTTTGAAGAGCATCAGGCGGATCATGTATTTATCAGTACAAATAGGGGTAAAAAACTTGGTCTCAAAGATGGAGATAAAGTTGAGATAGTAAATCCAAAGTTGCCTGAGATTGTATCTGTGGCAAAAGTCAAACTAAGCGAAACAGTTCAAGATGATGCACTCTTTTCATATTATGGTGTGAGTGCAGGTGCAATGAACACATTTGCAAAACACTTGAGCCATCATGAGAGAGATGGATTTAATCCAAACCATCATAGTGAGTTTGTTTTTAGTCCATTGACAGCAGGAAATCCTTCACAAGATTTTATTGTTAAGTTAAAAAGGAGAGCGTAATGAGTGTAAATATGAAATGTTACGACACTACTCCATGTATAAGATGCTTTGCATGTATGGTTGGGTGTTCAGCAGAAAATAGGTTGAGATTGCAACGCGATGATTATATTGGTGTTGAAAAAAGCGATCAAGAAAAAATGCCTCAAACTTACCATCTCACTCCAAAAAGAAAAGAGTTTGGAACATTTCCAGATTCAAGACAAGTGACTGCCTTTCATCACTGTAATCATTGTGAAAAAGCACCTTGTTTAGATATATGCCCAGTTGATGCAATCATTAGAAGACCTGGCGGAGAAGTAGTGATTGATCACGAACCTTGTATAGGTTGTAGTAGTTGTGTGGATGCCTGTCCATTTGATGTACCTGTAATAACAGATGGTAAAGCATATAAATGTCACGGTTGTTATGACAGGGTTGAGAATGGTTTAAAACCAAGCTGTGTAAATGTTTGTCCTACTGAAGCAATGTTTTCAGGTACTAAAGAAGAGGTTTTAAAAGAGGCATACAAAAGAGCCTCTCTCTATACAAAAGTAACAGGCAAGGAGCATATTGTTTATGGTGCTGATAAGGTTAATGACTATGTAGGTTCTTTACTTTGGGTGACTATTATTCCAAAAGAGGACCTTGATGCCTATCAGCTTGACACAGACCCTGAGAGAACAGTAATGGAAGCAAGAAACTTCGCAAAAAGTGCAGGTGCCGTTGGTGCCGCTGCAATTGTAGTTGGTTCTGTAGGTCATCTGATTTATTGGATTGGAAAACGAAAAGAAAAAGTACAAAACGAGGAGCAAAATCATGGCTAAGACAATAAAAGTATATGGCAATATGGAAAGATGGTTTCATAGCCACTTAGTGCATTTTGTTGCATTTATGATCATTTCTGGTTTACCAGTTTTGTCTCACTCTTTTGACTTTATTGCATACGGAGTAGGTATTCCTGTGTCCACTTTGATGGGTAGCCAAGACATTCTTTCTGCGGGTATGTCATTTTTGAGGTTTATACATTACACAAGCGCTTTTTTACTTACGCTGATGGCTATACCGTTTGTTTTGTATAAATTGACAAACTTTACTACTTGGAGCATGTGGCCTGATAAATGGGGTATCAAAGCAACAATAGATGGAACTGCTGAGATGTGGAAATTTTATATGAAACAAGAGCATGTCAGTTTTGGAAAGATGAACATAGGTCAAAAGTTTTTTGCACAAGGTGTTGTATTATGCATGATTGTTATCTTTATTAGCGGTTATATGCTAATATTTAGAGACATGTTTAGTGTTGAAGTTGCCTCTTATGCTAGAGGAGCGCACGCCATTAGTTTTGTGCTTTTGGGAATGCTGTTGATGATTCACATCTATCTTGCTACACATCCAACAAATAAAAATTCATACAAAGCGATGTTTAAAACAGGCGAGATGGATATTGATTTTATTAAAGATCATCATGGAATCTATTATGATAAGTTAAAAAAGGAGGGCAAGGTATAGCTTAAAATATTCAAGGAGTGATCAACTCGGTAGATTTCTCGAGTTCTCATATTGGCCGTAATAAAGGAAACGCAACCCTGTTGGGTTGTGATTGTAATTACCCTTTTTGACGGGGTAAGCATAGCTGTTAAGTTAAATTTTAATAACAAGGAAAAAAAATGAAAAAATCTTTAAAAATGGCTGCCTGCGCAGCTGCAGTATTAGTTCTTTCAAGCAACGCATACGCTGGGTATAGCATGAAAAAGAAGATAGGTGATGTTGATACAAAATTAACTATGTTTGGTTTCTCTCAATTAGAGATGCGTGGTGGCAAAGGTGCTGCTAACGGAAAAGGTGATAACGACTCTGCTGTCTCTTTTCATGCACAACGCTTACGCCTAGGTTGGAAATATACAGCTGGAAAAGTACGCTCAAAAGTCTTTATTGACTTTAATAAAGATTATACTAAAAAAAGTATAGGTATTGCTGATAATATTAAAGATGCTTTCATTGCATATAAACTCCATAAAGCATTTATTCCAAAGCTTGGCGCTATTAAAATGCCAAATGGTCAAGGTTTTACAATGCCAGGTTGGAATTTAGATGTGGCAGAGCGTGGTTTAGATAAAAAACTTGTTCTTGAGCGTAATATGGGTCTGATGATCTCTGGTCGCGATATAGGTTTCGGAAACTATGCAAAAGTCAGTGGTTATGAGATGGGTCATGAGCGTCCTTGGAAAGGTTTTGGTTATGATGTAATGATAGCAAATCAAGCAGGTCGTTCTGCAGCAGTTATAAATGCAAAAGAAGGAAATGGCAACTCTTACGCAGTTCGTGGTATGTTTGATTGGACAGAACTTCTTCATGTAGAGGCGTCTTACGCTCTTTCAGAAAAAGCTGGTGGTGTTGCAGGACAAGGCAATTTAGTAGAAGATACTGAAGATTATACTAACTTCAATGTTGCGTTTGATTCTAATTTTATGGATGGTGCAAACCTCAAAGCTGAGTATTTTAGTGCACAAAATATTAAAGGTATAAAAGATTATGATGAAGATGTCTTTTCTGTGACAGCACAGTATGCCATCAATAGTACTTTTGAGCCAACAATTAAACATATCCAAGCGACAGCTACT
>CAMZLS010000013.1 GCA_947311765.1 uncultured Helicobacteraceae bacterium | reverse complement strand
CTCTTTATGGATAAGATCCAAGAGTTCAAATTTTGTAAAAATTTTCTTAGAGGTAAAGGCAAGAGTTGTAAAAATGATATATTCAGCACTTGTAAAGTTTACTACTTCCTCATCTTTACCTACTGTGTTATTGTTTTTATTAATGGTGATATTGCCTATCTTTAAGCTCATATTTTTATTTGTACTGTTTCTGCGAAGCAGAGAGTTTACTCTAGCCATCAGCTCTAAGTGAGAGTAGGGTTTACAGAGATAATCATCTGCACCATTATTAAGTGCTTCAACTCTATAATTTATATCTGAATTTGCAGAGAGCATCAACACTTGCGAGTCTATCAAGAGTGAACGAATCTCTTGTAGGAGTGAAAAACCACTTGCATCAGGAAGATTCCAATCTAAGATGATAAGCTCAAAACGTACATTTTCAATCGCTTCAAGTCCTTGGGCAAAATTTTCTGCAAGGGTTGGGCTATATTGATTTGCTTTTAGGAGCTTTATTATAAGATTTGCGTTTGCCTTGTCATCTTCTACAACTAAAATTTCCATTATCCAACTTTTATATAAAATATAGACTCTGTTCCATAACCCTCACCCTCACTATGGAGGGTGATATCACCATGAAGTAGCTGCGCCATCTTTTTGCTGAGTGAAAGCCCAAGACCCGTGCCTTTATGCTTTTTCCGCATAACATTTTCTAGCTGTGTAAAGTCATTAAAAAGAGCTTTTAAGTCATCCTCTTTTATCCCAATACCGCTATCAGTAACCCTAACGGTAACTCTCTCTTTGCTAGAGCTTAGATTTATAGAAACTTCGCCTTCAAGCGTAAATTTTATAGCATTGGAGAGAAGATTAACTACTATCTGTTTAAACATTTTAGCATCAGTTGGGTACTGTTTTTTCTCAAAATCTTTATATTCAAAAGTAAAGTTAAGATTTTTCTCTTGCGCTAGTGGCATGAGCATCGTATGAGCACTCTCGACAAGCTCAAATATATCGCTAGGCTCGATAGAAACTTCCATCTTTCCAGCCTCTATCTTCGCCATATCAAGAATTTCGTTTATCATGCTTAAGAGGTATTGTGCGCTTGATTCTATATTTGAAACGACATCGAGTTGGTCTTCGTTGAGCTCTTCGTAGGTGATGAGATATTGTGAAAATCCTATGATAGCATTGAGTGGTGTGCGTAATTCATGCGACATATTGGAGATAAATGCTGATTTTGCATTTGAAGCGGACATAGTGCGTTCTATAAGGTGTATCCTGTCAAGTTGTAAGCTTATCATGGTAGCGATAGAGTGATAGAATCTGCTCTCATTAGTATCAGCAAGTAAGTCACTATTGAGAATAATAGAACCAATAAAAACTTTCTCATTTTTCTCAAAATCATTTACTTCTATACTGATGCCATTTGACTGTTTTTCAGTACTATTTTCAAAGCGTATGCTCTCATTATCTGTAAGTATCTGAATCTGTTTTATGGAGGTTGTTATACACTCATTTTCATTTTGTGTCTGGATGATAGTATTAAAGGTTTCTATTAATTGAATAAAACGTTTTAGGCGTAATTTGTTCTCTTTTTCTAGTGCTTGTAGAGCAGTATGTGTCGTATAAAGGAGCTCATTGAAGGCTGTGCTTAATTTTGCTATCTCATCTTTACCACTTACATGTAAGCTTTTTTCATAATCTTTTGAGTCTATAATATCTTGCGTCACATCGGTGAGTTTTTGAATAGGTTTCACTATATGTTTAGAGTAACGCAGAGAGACAAAGATGATAATAAAAAAGATAAAAGGAGAGATATAGAGCATAAAACGGATGAAATCATACAAAAAAGCTAAAGCTAGGCTTTTATCAACTGCATAAACAATGGAGTAGTTCTCAAAGGGTTTGGGCATCTTCTCTTTGATAATAAGATGCTCAGGCGTAATCTTCTCTTTTGAGTTAGTCATAATAGATGCGCTAAAGGGGAGAGCATCTTTAAACAAGGAGATATTTTTTTTATCTATGATTGTTGAGTGGATATCTTTTTTGTGATTAAGATAAGCATTGAAATTAGTCAGTGGATAACTAAAAAAAAGTGTAGCTATGTGCTGTGAGGGATTAAAACTTGCATAGACCTTTGCATATATGTAAAGTACATTATTTTTAATAAAGAGGCTATTGTTATTTTCTAAAGAGGTATTGATATCGACAGAGCGAGCGAGTAAGTTCTTATCTGATGAAGCGATAATACTCTTTTTTGCATTGAGTGCAAAGAGTATGTTTTTAAAATTGTAGTCACTTGATTTTTGACTTAGAAGACGTGAAACTCTCTTATCAATATCATCAATAAGCAGATCATCCATAAGGTCAAGTTGTGCTAAAAATTGCACCTCTTTGTTAAGATCACTGATGTGATTAGTAATCTCTGAACTTATATCAATTGTCTTCTCTCTCTGCTCACCGATAGTTTTATTTACCATCTTAGTTTCACTTAAGATAAGCGTATATGCCAAAAAGAGTAGATAAGGCAAAAAGCCCACCCCGATAAAAGCAATAAGAAGTTTATTGCGTAGGGAGTTTTTTATAAATTTAAACATCTTCTAGTTCTTTATGAGACGCAATATTTTTTGGAATCTTCACATATCTCCAATTTTCATGCTATTAGCGACTCTTAATCTAAACTCTATCAAATCAAAAGGCTTTGTAAGGTATTCGTATGCACTGAGAGAAAGTCCTTTGTTTATAGCTTCTTTATCTGATAAAGCCGAAATAATTATAAGAGGTATAGTACTTATATTGACATCTTTTTTGATGATTTTAATTGCTTCATACCCATCCATTTTAGGCATCATTAAATCCATCAAGATAAGATCAATGCGATTGTTTTGCAGTAGAGCTATTGCCTCTTGTCCATTTGTAGCTTCTAGTACATCATAGCCCTCTTTCTTTAATATCTTTGAGGCAAGCTTTCTATTCATTAACTCATCATCACACACAAGAACAGTCGCCATCATTTACTCCATCTAAATATAATTTGTATATCACTGTTTTTCAGTGCACTCTCTTGGATATAACCGATACTACCAGCAACTTTTGTGATAAATGCAATAACTGCTTTTTGAGATTTAAAACTATGTGGTGGTCTGTGTCCTAAGTAGTGCTGTTTTGCCCAATACGATTTTAGTCTTTGCAGACTCATACTCATATACTTTGATTCAAATGCCCGTCGTGTAGAGTCTTTGACTCCCAAGTTTACAGGAATAAAATGGACACCTTCTTTTGATTTCATCTTCTTTAAAAAGATGGCTTTTATCTGATTTTCTGAGAGTTTTGGCACATCCTTATGTGCTATAAGCAGATAGTTTTGTGCCTTGAGTACAATAGTGCTAAGCAGTAGCAAAAAAAATAGATACTTCATTAAAACAGCACCGAAAAAGAGAATATAAATTGATCGCTATCATCTTTAGAGTGGAATTGATACTCTGACTTGAGAGCGATAGCGTAGAGTGGTCTATATGTATAGGCAAAAACGGCGATATTGTCATCTATTGAGTCTGTATTATTTAGGTATTCTAAGCGAAGAATACCTGCATGTTTATCATTGAAGTGATAGAGTCCTTGCAGGTAACCGCTATATATAAAATCACTCTTTTCTTTGGAGTATTGTGAACCAAACTCTCCCATAAGTTTATACATATCATCTTCATATTTTCCAGAAAGAAGCGCATAAGCAAAATCATCTTCTAAAATATTTATCTTATGAAAATAACCAGTATTGAGTTTTATTAAGTAGGAGTCATATTCATAAGAGAGACCAAGTCCGTAGTGAGCATCTATCTCGTAGTTATTGTAATCATTATCTAGGCTATCGTTGTGTTGTAACATAAGGTCTAGTTTAAATTCGCCCTCATCAAAAGAGTTGTACTCCATCCCAAGACCAGTCGTAAATTTTGGATAGAGTAGTTCGTTAGTAATAGGATTTGAACTTGTATCGCGTAGAATATTTATAGGCAGAAGATTCCAAAATCCAATGGGTGTATTGTATTTTCCTGCGCGTCCCGTAAGTGCATCGCTAAAGGCATAATCAAGATAGAGACGCTCTATGTAAAGTTTGTTATCTTGTTCGGTATGGGTAGAATCTTTATCTTGCGTTAGAACATAAAACTCTTTAAATTCAACCTCTGCCATATAAGAGAGTGCCTTGTAATTACCATAGCTCAGCAGGGCGATATCATCAACCCTAAAGCGATGTTCTTCGTCCTTGTATCTATAATCAGTAGATATATAACCACCCACAAAGATAGGTAATTCATCTATCTGCACTCCCTCACCCAATTGATAACTATTTTCTGCACTTAACACAGAACATAAAATAAGCAGAATAAAAAACCTATGAAACATATAGACCCTAAGTATAAATTTTATTTATGTTTGAATTGTATCATAAAATTTGGCATATTTATTATTAATGATTATAATAGAGTTAATAAATTTTAGGAAGTGGTCGACCTTAGAGCCTAGACCCTGTCTTAGCTTACTCCCACGCTCTCTCTGCGTGGGAATGCATACTCTTAGACGCACCTATACAAAGCAAACAAAAGAAAGTCACAAAACAAAATAGGCTATAATACCAATAAAAAAAGGTCTCCTTGTGTCTATCCCTCATATTCCTGTCCTCTATCGTGAAGTTGTTAGCGTTTTTGAGGGGTGTGATGAGGGGATTATTATTGATTGTACTATGGGGTATGGTGGACATAGTTCGCTGATTCTTAATAGCTATCCTCATGTGAAACTTATCGGTATTGACCAAGACCAGGCT